>NZ_JBQTGH010000001.1:462150-584671 GCF_052400625.1 Thermophagus sp. OGC60D27 | reverse complement strand
GCTTCGTGCCTCAGCCGCCCTTGACAGAACCTGAAAACTACCCAAATGAGCTTTTAAGAATTGGTTGAAAGAAAAAATATGAGTTATTTCGAGTTTCGAAAATTATACCGGACAGAGTTAAATTTACATTCCCTTTAATTTTCAGGGAAAGCGTTCTGATATATTTCAATTCCACTATGGTCCGATTGAAGCCCGTTACATTTATATTTTGCGTGGCCGTGGTCATATTTCAATTCCACTATGGTCCGATTGAAGCCAAAAAAGCCGCAATCAGCTATCTGTTACATTACTATTTCAATTCCACTATGGTCCGATTGAAGCCATATACTGATATTGTAACAACCTATGCTCAGGTATTTCAATTCCACTATGGTCCGATTGAAGCAACCAGTATTTTAAAAGTAAAGACGATTATTTCTTATTTCAATTCCACTATGGTCCGATTGAAGCTCTGGAATGGACTTATCAGCAGATTTAACAAATGTATTTCAATTCCACTATGGTCCGATTGAAGCATACATGGATACAGTCAAAGCCATTACCATTTTATCAAATTTCAATTCCACTATGGTCCGATTGAAGCCATGACCAGTAACACACCCAACCCTACCCCCCTATGGTATTTCAATTCCACTATGGTCCGATTGAAGCAGACTTGAAGTTCTTAATGCTTTTCTTTATATGCTATTTCAATTCCACTATGGTCCGATTGAAGCTCATCTGCCGTTGACTTCAGACTTAAATCCAGATTGATTTCAATTCCACTATGGTCCGATTGAAGCGAATTTAAGATATTACTTCGTGACCATGTTGCGTGATTTCAATTCCACTATGGTCCGATTGAAGCAGGAAAAGGGTGACAAACTATGTCACCCCTGTGATCATTTCAATTCCACTATGGTCCGATTGAAGCACAAAAGCCACATAACTTTCAGAATCATTTTCTCTATTTCAATTCCACTATGGTCCGATTGAAGCCCGAAGCCTATGCCACCGGTAAAATAGACCCCTTTATTTCAATTCCACTATGGTCCGATTGAAGCTTTAAAGGGGTGAAAAGAAATATATAGGGGTGAAATTTCAATTCCACTATGGTCCGATTGAAGCTTCTGCTTAAATTCTCCAGTTACCCTTACAACGATATTTCAATTCCACTATGGTCCGATTGAAGCATAGTCGAAAGATGTACGGAGTTGATGTTATGCGTGATTTCAATTCCACTATGGTCCGATTGAAGCACAAAAAATGAACAATTTGATTTAAAATTGGTGTCTTATTTCAATTCCACTATGGTCCGATTGAAGCGACAAAGGCTGAGAGCTACAAAACTTTAGTCTCAAAATTTCAATTCCACTATGGTCCGATTGAAGCGGAACAAGGTATACTGAGATTCTTCAAACTATGTTATTTCAATTCCACTATGGTCCGATTGAAGCATGACAGGCAAACCAAGATAATCTGCCAAAGTTCATTTCAATTCCACTATGGTCCGATTGAAGCTTTAAAGGGGTGAAAAGAAATATATAGGGGTGAAATTTCAATTCCACTATGGTCCGATTGAAGCTTCTGCTTAAATTCTCCAGTTACCCTTACAACGATATTTCAATTCCACTATGGTCCGATTGAAGCATAGTCGAAAGATGTACGGAGTTGATGTTATGCGTGATTTCAATTCCACTATGGTCCGATTGAAGCACAAAAAATGAACAATTTGATTTAAAATTGGTGTCTTATTTCAATTCCACTATGGTCCGATTGAAGCGACAAAGGCTGAGAGCTACAAAACTTTAGTCTCAAAATTTCAATTCCACTATGGTCCGATTGAAGCGGAACAAGGTATACTGAGATTCTTCAAACTATGTTATTTCAATTCCACTATGGTCCGATTGAAGCATGACAGGCAAACCAAGATAATCTGCCAAAGTTCATTTCAATTCCACTATGGTCCGATTGAAGCCTTTTTCGCTTCAAGCAATGAATACAACGACCGCAATTTCAATTCCACTATGGTCCGATTGAAGCTATCATGCATCGTGTTGATGTGTTTATACATTACATTTCAATTCCACTATGGTCCGATTGAAGCATTAAATTCAAAATTCAGCAAAAGCATTTCCCATCTATTTCAATTCCACTATGGTCCGATTGAAGCATTTCAGGGGTAAATGGGATAAGAAAGAAGGAGTGATTTCAATTCCACTATGGTCCGATTGAAGCAGCAACCTAACTGTTAATAGCTACATAAGTGTAGTATTTCAATTCCACTATGGTCCGATTGAAGCCATTCTGTCTGCATCAATTGTTCCGGTTTTAATTATTTCAATTCCACTATGGTCCGATTGAAGCAAAGTTTTTTAAAAAGCTTCGCCATTATTTTTGCTTTATTTCAATTCCACTATGGTCCGATTGAAGCTTGCGTGCCGCTCAACAGAGCAGGCAAAATCTTGCTTATTTCAATTCCACTATGGTCCGATTGAAGCCCTACAGTAGAGACAAAAAGGACGAAGCAGATGAGATTTCAATTCCACTATGGTCCGATTGAAGCAGCTTGGGAAAAGGATTATTTTACTTCTGCTCGGCCTATTTCAATTCCACTATGGTCCGATTGAAGCCTTTTGCTGGCGGAATAAAACCAATAAAATATGTTGAATTTCAATTCCACTATGGTCCGATTGAAGCAATCCTGCTGTTAAATCTGTTAGAACACCATTAACCAATTTCAATTCCACTATGGTCCGATTGAAGCTTAAAGAAAGATCGCCTGTTTCTACGTCTGTGCCTGTATTTCAATTCCACTATGGTCCGATTGAAGCCGTAAGGAAGATGTACAAGAGTTTTTTAAGAAGCTTATTTCAATTCCACTATGGTCCGATTGAAGCCGGAAAAGCGTCTGATATTGAGAAATGTTGGAATCAATTTCAATTCCACTATGGTCCGATTGAAGCCCCTCGTCGACCCTTTTCTTTGAGTAGTCGTAAGCCATTTCAATTCCACTATGGTCCGATTGAAGCATAGTAATGCAGTTGTATTTGAAAAAATTATAAATACATTTCAATTCCACTATGGTCCGATTGAAGCTAGACAACCAAAAAGAAATAAGTCTGATAACTGAATTTCAATTCCACTATGGTCCGATTGAAGCACTGTTCCAAGTAGGCCAGACGTTGAATATATCATATTTCAATTCCACTATGGTCCGATTGAAGCTCAAAAGTTTTTGGAAAATAGTGCACGAGGTGGTACTATTTCAATTCCACTATGGTCCGATTGAAGCATAGAATGAAAAAAGTGTTGGTTGAAATATTTGATATTTCAATTCCACTATGGTCCGATTGAAGCATTCTGCCAAAAGCTTATCATACCGGCTTTGTTGGGCATTTCAATTCCACTATGGTCCGATTGAAGCCCACTCCCAGCAACAGGATCAATAACTATATCGCCATTTCAATTCCACTATGGTCCGATTGAAGCTTTTCAGAGCATGAAACCAGTTAAAGTATATTTGTCATTTCAATTCCACTATGGTCCGATTGAAGCTGCGTGCAGCTCAACAGAGCAGGCAAAATCTTGCCTATTTCAATTCCACTATGGTCCGATTGAAGCACCGGTACTGCCGTCGCCTTCACCACCGAAAACTTATTTCAATTCCACTATGGTCCGATTGAAGCCTCCTTCATATAAGCGAGCTAATACACCTAATTTATTTCAATTCCACTATGGTCCGATTGAAGCGACCTACACCGCATAAGTCTGTTTTTCCATTTTCTTATTTCAATTCCACTATGGTCCGATTGAAGCCGTTTAATCGACTACATGAATATCCTGAATTTACATTTCAATTCCACTATGGTCCGATTGAAGCTGTCAATTCCAATTCTGCATAATCCCCCGAAACAAGATTTCAATTCCACTATGGTCCGATTGAAGCCTGAATCGGTTAAAAAATATTTGCCTTTTATTATCGTATTTCAATTCCACTATGGTCCGATTGAAGCCCTACCAGAGAGACAAAAAGGACGAAGCTGATGAGATTTCAATTCCACTATGGTCCGATTGAAGCACGTAAAAAGTGTCTTCAGCAGACAATCCCAATGCAAATTTCAATTCCACTATGGTCCGATTGAAGCATTATTTTCCCTGCCTTACTTCCAGATGCTTTAAGCGATTTCAATTCCACTATGGTCCGATTGAAGCAAAATTAAGTCTTCATTTCCTGATGAAAATTGGGAATTTCAATTCCACTATGGTCCGATTGAAGCAATGCAGTGCCGTCTTTCCTATACCCTTTCCGGGCAATTTCAATTCCACTATGGTCCGATTGAAGCCCCTGGACCCCGGGGCGGGTTTAGGTTAATAGCCGATTTCAATTCCACTATGGTCCGATTGAAGCCAGCAGCTTTCGCACTACCAGTTACCCAGCTTTGAGATTTCAATTCCACTATGGTCCGATTGAAGCTTCGCAGATATAGGTTATTGTTTACAAATTGTTGGATTTCAATTCCACTATGGTCCGATTGAAGCGAAAAGAAAAGTAGAAACGTGGCTGCCCGGATTTCCATTTCAATTCCACTATGGTCCGATTGAAGCTGTAAAATCAGCTAACTATGTCGATGAGAAAGGTAATATTTCAATTCCACTATGGTCCGATTGAAGCAAGCGATTCAGGCGCACCATATATTGATGTATTAGAATTTCAATTCCACTATGGTCCGATTGAAGCTGAAATAGTACTTAAAATTCATTGCCCTATCCGAAATTTCAATTCCACTATGGTCCGATTGAAGCTACAAAAAACTTCGCACACTATCTTCCTCTTTAATGAATTTCAATTCCACTATGGTCCGATTGAAGCTTTTATTTTAAGAAAAGGTGCAGTTTCAGCTCAAAGATTTCAATTCCACTATGGTCCGATTGAAGCGCGCCATACTCCAATTCTTTTAATAGCTCTAAGTAAATTTCAATTCCACTATGGTCCGATTGAAGCATTACCGTATCCTTCACAATCGTATCTGGCGGTGTGGTTATTTCAATTCCACTATGGTCCGATTGAAGCTTTCAAAAATTCACAAAACACTGTTGTTTATTATATTTCAATTCCACTATGGTTCGATTGAAGTGCAATTTTTTCCGGAAATAAAAAAAGGATCAATATTATTTCAATTCCACTATGGTTCGATTGAAGCCAAATTGAGAAACACAGACATGACAAATAAGCTTGTATTTCAATTCCATTATGGTTCGATTGAAGCCAGGACAAAACTTGACCACGTGATAACGGCACTAACATTTCAATTCCACTATGGTACGATTGAAGCGGTCGGAGTGGCTTCTGCGTTTAGAACACGAACACCGATTTCAATTCCACTATGGTACGATGATTTGGTGTATATGGTTGAAAAACAGTATGTCAAAGAGCGTTGGGTTGAGGTTTGATGGTTTTATCGATATGCCTTTTAATGTCGAAAATGGTATATCGATAACCTGTTGTTATATAGTATGTTAATATGTGGGTTTAGATTTTTAGATGAAAGCAATAGGATTTCCCAATCCCAAGGCCCTGTGCGGTGTGCCTCAAACAAACGCAGAAGCACCTATACTTAGGGGGAATCGGTGAGTTCCAATAGTTACTTATCTCTTTTTTTCCATTTATATCTAATTTAATTCACTAAAAACTAACCACTAGTTGCCGCCCCTTCTGCCTTTTGTCTGTGCACTGGTCAACTCGGTTAATTTCACGTTGGTAGGGTTGGCGGGGTTTTGAAATAACTTGTTAATCACTTGGAAAAAATCACATTTTAATTTCATTATTATACTATTGAAATAGTTTAATTTTGAATGGACTTATTCTTTTATAAGTCCTTTGAAATCCATAAATCTTATTAAATCCATAAGGTTTTGATAAATGGTGATTTCTGAGTTACAATAATTGCTGAATTTGACTTTTTCGCTTGGAAACCTGCCTTTCCCCGCATAGAAAAAGCATGGTCTGTCTTTTTTGCTGAAATCCAATTTTTTATTTAAAAGCTCGCTTACCTGTTTTTCTTCGTCAAAATCGATTAAAAAAGCAATATCTTCTTTGGTGTTTGTAAGTTTTGTTATTATTTCTTCCGGATTTATCGATTCTTCATGAATGTTTTCAATTCCGAACTTTATTAATTGTAATTTTATATTTCTCAATTTAGGGTTATCTTTTGAAAATTCAAAAAGGCGAATTGAGACTTTCTTTTTTAATTCTGCATCTTTAACTCGATCATCTATTACAGATTTTATAATCGTCGGGTCTTTTTTTATGATTGATGAGATTTCCAAAACAATTTTATCTCTTGCTTCCTTTAACTTTCGCCTGGCTTCTTTTTGGGCCTCATCCGCATATTTTTTTAGATGTTTTTTCTGATTAAAGCCAAAAAATGCAAAAATAATTCCTAATATGACTGATGCAGCCCCCAAGGTGTATTGCATAATGTTAACGCTATGTTCAATAAAATCAACAAATTTTTGTCTCTCTTCCAGAATTAGTGTCAAATGAGATTCATATAAAGAGTCTCTTTTGGCCAGTTTTTCTTCCAGTTGTTCAATTTTACCTTCCAACTCAGAAATTTTGTCTTTTTTTAATTCTTCCTGTGCGAATACCGAACTAGAAGAATACAGAACAATTAATGAAATGATAATAAACTGCTTCATGCTCTTGTTATATTAGTTCAATGAATGAAGTTTGCGAAATTTTCCCTTGTTTGTTCAGAGTGATTTTGACATTTACCTTACTGCCCTTTTTGAAACCGGAAAGGTGCATAGCTCTTTTAGTACCTGTCATGTTGAATTTACCTTCTATTCCCTGGATTTGAACTTTAGAATGAGGTTGTTTTATTTCTATAATTGTTGCCTGAACCACTTGTCCATTTTTCAGTTCCTGTATTGAATATGATTTTTCCGTTTCTGTCCCCGATGTTTTGGGGTAAATACAAACCCACCCTAAAGGTATTTTGGTCGCTTCAATTAGGTTACGGGTCAAAGGAAAAGGCTTTGGGGAACTGACATTTTTCTTTTTTACTATAAAAGTATTCAAAAAATTATAGAAGGCATCTTGCTTACCTAAAGATTCAGATTTTTCCCAAATAGCCAGACCAATGGATTGGTAAAAATTACTTTTCCCCGAACCAATGGGTAAAAACATAGTTCGGTTACTTTCATTTTTAATTCTGGAAACCAAGTCTCTGGAAAAATCAATGAATGAATTAAGATTTTTATTGGTTGCAGTATTAATTTCATAATCTAAGTTGGCCAATGAAAATTGATTTACGGCCTCTCTAATATGATTAATCCCTTTATCTATTATGGGTTGTATCGTTTTTTTACATGTGCCAACTAAGGGGGTGTCTTCAATAAAAAGTTCAAAGGGAGCAGTTTCACCTTTTTTTATGGCCTCTTTAAATAAAGGAAAGGGTTTTTTCCCGGAATCTTTTTGGGTTCTGAACCTTTTGCAATGTATCCATATAATTTTATCACTATTGAAGTAGGCATCCGAAACTCTTAGTAATGAAAAGCTCTTACGTTTTTCGTTTTCGTCATTTTCAAAAAACACGTTTATAAGTTCGTCAAACTCTTTGTTTACCGGTTGCTTACGTAGTAATTTATGGCATATTTTTTCCAATTCTTCTTGTTGCGGAACCTCCTGCAACCACCTGTAAAACAGTGCAGATTTTATGGCACCCTTTATGGATGAGCCTGGAATATATGGTGTTCCTCTTTCTTTTATACAAGTGTTTAACTGAATTGGATTTCCTTTCCCAATGACCTCTATTTCATTGTCGATAAAAAAATCGTCAACATTTTCATTCTTTAAGGATTCCTTAATGAAGTTAGGTAAAAAATTACTTTTGTCTTCCTCTTTGTTCTGATTCGCAATATTTACTTTTTGAATATAATCATTAATTGATGCGGGATATTTTTCAAGTGCTTTTTCAAAAAGTGATTTGTTTAAAAGTTTTGCATAGCTTTTTTTTCCTTGTTTAATGTAATAATCCGACAGGGGACTTAGTACCGAGCCGTCACCGATGGAAACAGGGGTGATTAATTCAACTTCTAAATGGTATATATGGCCAATTTCGTGTTTCATGGCAAAATGGATTTTGGGATTGGCAGATGGAACGTCTTGCCATACCTTAAGTATGGTTTGTCTTCATAAGGTGAGATATTCTTAATGGCGCCCTTTAACCGTAGGTCGATTACACTACCTTCTTTAAGCATTACGAGTTTCTTTAAACGTACGTTTTTCCCGATAAAGCGACCACCTCTGATAATAGTTTGATAGAAGGCATTGTCCAGATAATTAATTTCGTTTTGACCCGGAGCAATGAGAGAAAGTGATATTGTTGAGCTTTTATCCCCAAATTCAAACCCATCAGGGTTATCTATCCATTCTGTTTCTTCAATTTCACCACATCCTGTTGAGCGTTGTCCACCAAGGCCTTCATCTTTAAGAAGGGAAACAGTTTGTCGAAGCAAATCATTGGTCCCGATGGCTAGAAAATAAAAGTGAACCTTTAAATGGGGAATTTGTTCCGATAAGTTTGCAATTTGAAGATTGGTGTTTTGATAGAAAGAATCTATCTGGGTTGTAGTGTGCACTTTTACCTGAGGAATATTTTGTTTGGTGAAAAAGGAGATGTTTTTGTACAGCACATCATTTTTCTCACCAAGTAACGAAGTAAGTTCATTCCGGGTGGCGATCCAGTTGTTATTGTGAAAAAATGTTTCTTTATGTATGTCCGAAAACCATTCATTCATGCTTATCCCGGAATGAAATACACCTGTGCTAACAAATTGTATTTTTTTTAGTCGTTTATAGTTTTGTTCATCGTTACAGTTGCGTTGATCGGTTAACGGAATTAAAGGTTTTGGCAGGAAATATATCGAAGCCCTGGGCGTTTCCAGCATATAAAAACAGGAAGAAATTTTTACATCTTCTTTTTCAAAATGGTCCACCAGGTCATCGGCTTTCCCAATTTTGTGGGCAGTATTAATAAGTGCAGAAAAAAGTATGTCAGAGTGAATATATGTGGCCGTTTCGTGTAATACCGAACTTAAAAAGGGTGTGTAATTGCCCAAATGAAACTGACAACCTGGCTTTAATCGAAGTTTAATGAGATGCATTTTTTTCTTTTTTCTCTTTAAAGTCGAAAATGTTTAAAATATTAAGATCTAATGTTGAGGTGTTATCCCAATAAGCCCTGATAGGTTTATAGATTATTTTCAAATCGTTAATTCTAACTTTTCCGTATCCTCGTGTTCCGTTGCCGCCCAAATAGTCATCCTCTAATAGTGATAGGGCTTTTAATAAAGTTCTTATATTAAACCACTCTTTATTTGGGGAATTGTCAATGGTTTTATTTTTAATCTCCTCTAAACCTTTTTCATAACTTGCTATATCCCATTTTATAGGTGGTTTAAGATTGGTTTCAGAATAAACATCATAAATCAATTCGAAATCAAACTTTGCACCTTTAGGGACTCTTTCTATTTGTCGAAGTCCTCCTTGTATGGTAGTACCTGTTTTTCTGTCGATGGTATTTTCCCATTTCGATTCGGTATAATTCATCTCTGTCTCCCAACGAAGCAGTTCATCTTTGTTCTTTAACCTGCAATCACGGGTAATTAATCGGGTAGGGCCGAAATTATCATCGGTTGAACCAAAAATTTCCTTGATATATTTAGGGTCATTTTCTACCGCTTTACTCCCTTCAACCTTGGCCAATAGGCTTCTTAATTTTCCTTTTAGTGAACTGCCGGGTATGTAAGGTACTCCCTGGCTGTCTTTAATAACATTGGCATCAATTTCTCCAATGTTTAACGAAGACTTTGAACCGCCAATATGCAATCCGGTTTCGGCAATTATTTCACCGGTTATAAAAACTTTGCCTTTTAATTTGTCATTCATTTCTGTTTAGATTTGGGATTTAATTTTTCGTAATATTTGTGATAACTTAATGATGCTTCCAAAAATGTTATTAGTCCTTCTATTTGGATTTCAGTATCTTTGAAAACTTTATCTATAAGTAAATCAAGAAGATGAAGAAATGCCAACATTCCTATTTTGTCTTTATTCGTTCTGCCAGTAATATAGGCTAGTTTGGCTTTTTTTAGCAATAAATTACTTAATTCCGCCTTTTTTAATTCATTAAATAAGTTTCTTAACTGAGTGGAAGTAATGTCTCTATAATAATCTGACATGAAATCATTAATAGCTTGTATTTCTTCAGGCCTTGTTTCGTCTTGCATTTTCAGGAAATCACGTTTAACCGTTTCTTTATCACTATCTAAGAATGGTTTAATAATTTCGTTGATTTGTTTTTGTATATCACTGTTCTGTCCCATAATTAAAAGTTGTTTTATTAAAAGGTAATGGTTGTTTATTTCTTATCAATAATTCTGTCCATCTGGCAGCCATTGGATAAATAAGAGCGTTTGTAAATTTTTTATTTACTAGAGCATCAATCACAGCCTGATGATACTTTGATACGATATCCTCATTAAAGGCTTGTTTGTTTAAATCACTTACCTTGCGCAATAAAAACCATTTGAGGTTCCATACTTTTTGTATGTTAATGCTGTTTTTGTTTTTGATGCCATTCTCAATGGCTTGGTATCCTCTGACACTCAGGCGTATGGTTTGGAGAATTGATTTGGATTCTCCTTTGTCAATTATATATTCTTTTAATTTGTTTTTTATTTTGGCTGCCATTTTAAAATTTTCCCATGAAAACACTTCACCAAATACGTTGATGGCATTTTTCCCGGGGGAAGATTTGGCTTTGTCAAGAAGGTCTTCGGCTTCCTTCCCAATTCTTATTATCGGATAGGTAGAATCCAATATCAGTAAGCTTGCAGAAAGAGTTAAATGCTTTTCAGAAAAGGAAATAAATTCTTCATGTATTCTTTCTGCAAAATCAAATATCATGTCCCATCCGCCTAATGCAAAGCAATCGTCACCACCGGCATAAATAATTAAAATGTCATCTTTATATTTTTCCTCCCATATTTCTTTTAAATAGGGGCCGAAAAAATAACTCAGCGCTTCCGATGCTTTTCGAAATTGTTGATATGTGGGTAATTGATATCTGAAAAGGCTCCCAAGGTTGTCAACATCCAGCTTCAAAACCCCCAATTTATTCGTTCCAGTGCGTCTCTGGGCCTGAAGACTTAAATGGTCCAGATCAATTAATTCATTAAGTATGAGGCTTGGGCCCGCCGGGAAATCATCCAGAGTACTTGTTCTTTGTTTTTGTTTGGATAATAGTTCATTTTCCCACTTAATTACTTCCTCATCATTTTGTTGAAAGGCCTTAAAATATGGATTATCCTCTGTCCAAATAGGCATTTCTTTAATAATGAAATTGTTGGGATTTTCTTGGTTGAATGGATGTTGACAGTTTTGCTCATTTTCAACTAGAGATAACTCCCAATTCCAAATAAAAATGGATTTGTCTGAAATTTTTAAATTATGGCTGTATTCTTCCTTTTGCAGGATATTGAAGCCATAGGCTATGGAAAGATTTTTAGCAAAATTTTTCCATGTTTTTATAACTGCTATTTCATCGGACAGGTCTTTGATCAATACATCCTCTGGCTCGAAAATAGAGGGTATATTATTATATTTTCTGAATTTTTCAATTTCTTCATTATTCCTAATTGTATTAAGGGCATATTGCCATCCTTGATTTAATGACGCTTGGGAAATGGAAATATATAGACCTTCCTTTAAAAGTGGTTTGTTGATTTCTGCTTTAAGAGTATCTAATTCATTTATCTCACTATTTAGGTTTATAAAGAAAGACCCCCCGCTGTTTACCAAAACTTGCCCATTTACATTTTCTAAAATTTTTTGGATACATAAGTGAGTGATGGCCTGTAAAAGAAAAGACCTTGCTTTTAGCAAACGTGCAGCACCTTCGGAGGGAACATTGAATATATAATTTTGAATGCCACTAACATCGCCTTTTAAAAGGAATGCTCCATGTAGTTTTTTTTCTTCTTTGGTTCTTAATGCACTAACCAAGTTTTGTTTATATTGGTCATAGCTGTTGGTCATAATAATAAGTTATTGTGGTGTTGATTCGCAATTTTACAATTTTTCTAATTATTTAGTGTGCAAAAAATAATGTATTAAACCATGAGATTCAATAACCTCTTATTTCTATTTATATCTAATTTATCCCCAATTACATCCACCGCCAATTCTGTCTTCTGCCCCTGACTTCCCCCTTCTTCTTCATTCACTATTTTTATCTACTTGTATCTACATATTTCTATCTATATCCCTTTATCTCAAAAGCTATTGTCTCCTGTCTTCTGTCTTCTGTTTTCTGTCTTCTAGCCTCTGGCTTCTGTCTTCCGGTCTCTGTTTTTAAAGCACCCCTGAAGGTCTTTGCTGCACTTAATCCACAATCATTCTGGCTTTTTGGTAGCCATGATAAAAGTTGATATCACTGTGTTTAAAGATCGACATCAGTTTATCTATCTGGTTGTATAAAAGGTCTGAGGATTCAGACAGTAGTTGTTCGATTTGGTTGGTTGCCACGCTCGATTTAATTTGGTAGGCACGCGGCAGACCATTGATTTCGAGCAACTGGTTGAGGTCGTTCTGGACATCGGTGATTTGTTCGGCCGACAGCCCGAAGTCGGTCACCAGCACCTCCTGCAATTCGGAGGCTTTGTCGATGATAGACCTCACTTTAATAAAAAAATCATTGTAAGGCAACCGGTAGAGATCCGACTTGCTGTCGCCCATTTGACGCGCCAGTTCGTTATCTCCTTCGGTGAGGGCATATGCTTCAATCACATCATTCAGAATATCTGCTTTAGTGGCAATGGCCTTTTTCAGAGCCTGTTTGGTTTTGCCATAGGTTACCTGAGCCTCGGCTTGTGCCTGTGCCGCACTGTTGATGGCTGCAATATTTTGGCTCAGCTGAGTTTTGGCCGCCACCAGACGGCCGATGCCTTGCCATTTTTCTGCATGCTCGTCCAGATAGGTGTTGACGGACTCAAGCATGTTCTTTTTGTTTATTTGCGATGTTTTCATAGCACTTAGATTAATAAAAGGTTAATAACTTGGGTTTTCAATGTGCTATAATTAAGACCTTCAGGGTGCCTTTGTTTGTTGATTCTCGTGTTCTGTTTCGTTCTTTCCGGCCTTTGTGCGAAGCTTTCCGACCTTTATGCAAAGGTCTCCGACCTTTGTGCGAAGGTCTCCGACCTTTGTGCGAAGCTTTCCAACCTTTATGCAAAGGTCTCCGACCTTTATGCGAAGGTCTCCGACCTTTATGCGAAGGTTTCCGACCTTTGTGCGAAGGTCTCCGACCTTTGTGCGAAGCTTTCCGACCTTTATGCGAAGGTTTCCGACCTTTATGCGAAGGTCTCCGACCTTTATGCAAAGGTTTCCGACCTTTGTGCGAAACCTTCCGACCCTTTTGCAGACTGCCAGGTCCGAAATTATGGAGGTGTTCATCAACCTGTGTCTCGTCTCATTTCTTTTTTCCAGGGCTTCTTTCGCTATGGTCCCTTCCTGCCGGAAGACATCGTCCAATGATCGTTAGGGCGGACCGGTATCTTCTATCATGATAGGTGGTATGACCGGGTTGTTCTTCATTTTTAATATAATGAAATTAACTTGTTGTATTAAAAGCTGTTATGTTTTGCGGTCATGCCTCAGGCGCCCTTTCGACCAATCGCCTGAGTAAGCCTAAAGGCTTGTCATGAGCATATTCGACTGAGGAAATCCCCTTTTCCGCAAATCATGAAATTAGTAGATTCCTCTTTTGCCGTCTCACTGAGCACATCCCCCTATCGGCACATCAACACATCTTGTACTTCTCATCCAGTTCGCACCATCCGAATCCGAGCGCGCTTTTTTCGCTGATTCCACCATTCCAGATCATGCGTTGCACTTCGGTAGGGGCGGTCAGTTCAAAGTCGAAGAGATTGCCCACCACTCTAGTTTGATAAGGGGTGTCGGGTTTAATGACGAAACCGCTTCGTTTATATTGAGGGGCAGGAGTAAAGGTGATTTGAAGATTAGGTATTTTTCGTTTTCGGGTATTCAGAAACTTTTCAGTGATATGTTTTACCGATAAATCGTTGAAATTTTCCTCATCGGGTCTGAGGTATTGAGCCGGTCGTTGTTTGTCGGACTGAAAGCTTACCACCCAGGGTGAATGAAGTCGGTAGTGCATGGTTTCGGTAAAGAGAGGCTCTGGCAAGGCTTCTACGCCGGTCACCTTCAGGTCAATGCCGTTGAAGCGGTTGCCCAGGTAGCACTCCTGATCGGAGAAGAGCCCTTTGATGAAGGTGGTGGCGGCTTGTGGCACATCGAACGACACCTTGAGCCATAGGGTGGTGGCATCAATTTCGAAGAGTTTGCGATCTTTCCACAGTTTGGGGCGTCCAAAATGGAGACGCGAAAAGCAAAATAGTTTGTAAAGCTTGGTAGGACTTTGTCCATAGCCCTGATCATGCAGGAAGGTGGAATAGTCCTTGTCGGCCTGCATCAGCACTTTGTAGATCCATGCGCTGATGTAGTATTGATAATCCATCGGAAGCATGCAGAGTTTCCCGGTACGGTTAAAGGTGATCTTGAATCTCATTACGATACGGTTTGTATGGCCTTAAAGAACCAATGGCCCGATTTAACAATAAGGATTTAAAATGTGCCTTATAAAATTAATAATAATTGGTATGAAAGTGCAAAATATTTTGACAGAAGTCGGAGGCCGGAAGACAGAAGCTATAGGTTAGAGGTTGAAAGGCGGGAAAAGGCTAGTTGTTAATAAATTAAACAATGTGGATGGGTATAAATAGATATAAAGAGGAAATAAATGGAAATAAGTAGTTTTTGAAACTCATAGATTTTCTCTGTGCCTTTGTGCCTCTTCGTTTGTCGAGACACAGCGCACAGAGCATGTGGAGAACGAATCATTTTGCTTTATTCCAATTTTAAGATGCCAAAAAAGTCGGGTTGGTGGAAGTCGGGTTCATTCGTGGAGATGGGGTTCCAGGAAACGAAATGGGGTTGGTCGGTTTTGTCGCCGCATTTGTAGAAGTTACCGTTTATTGGCATTCCGGGTTTGAATTTGAGGCCGGGGTGAAACCGAAAACTGGTGGCCGGGATGATCAGAGAAAGCTGATAATCGAAATGTCCGGTTTGTGGTTCTATGGGATGAGAGTCTAAAGAGGAATGGGCGATTATCGAACGGATCGCGTCGTTCGGAAGGTGTGTTCTGTTGTGTCTGTTTTTTCCAAAGCCGACCAGTTGGGTTCCGATACAATTGGTTTCAATGTTGTAATAGCCGGTGTTGTCGAAAGAAAGAAAGAATTCACTGCAGCTGTCTTCCCAAACCTTTCCGTTGGGTTCCACTTCCAGTGCTCTTATGTATTGTTCTTGGATGTAAAAAACCAAAAAGAGGAAGTTTTCATTATATGCCATGCCAAATTGGACCTCCGGCTTATAAGGGAAAGCGCTCCAGTTGATTTGATCAATCTCTCCTTTTGCCCCTTTTTGATCGAGGATGTATTTTATGTATTCAGGACTGGAGGGATGGATGTCAATATATGGAATCATGAGTTGTTGCTTCATAACGATAATCATTAAGAATAGATAATTAAATGGATTGTTTTACGATTTTTTGCATTTTTTCCCAGTTGTGTTCCATGCTGGATAATAGCTTTATTTGTGCTCGAGTTCTAGTGAGGTTGTGCTCGGGGTAATTAATTTTGTAATATTGATCTCCGTTGAGATAATCATCCAGGAAACGTGTGGCTTGCTCGTATGTGAGCAATTTGGCGCCAAAAGCCAATGTTTCTTTTTCGGCGGGAGTTAAAATGTTCTTCGTCTCCATAAGGAAGCCTTTGATAAAACCTTCATAAAGTGCCAGGTCGATAGCGACATTCTCAGTGTTGGGGTCGTCTTCTTTACCTGTGTTGGCACCGTTTCTTATGGCGTCACCAATGTCGTAACAAACATATCCGGGCATTACGGTGTCCAGATCCACCACACAAAGCACTTCATCGTTTTTGTCGAGCAGTACATTGTTAAACTTGGTGTCTTGGTGCACGATGCGTTGGGGAATTTCGCCCTGTCGCCCCATTCTGACGATTTTTTTATACGTTTCGGAGCGTTGCAGGAGAAAATCGACTTCCTCTTTTACCTCTTTGAGTCGGCCTATGGGATCCTTTTCTACTCGCGACATAAAGTTGTTGATGCGCATCTCCGTATCATGAAACCCCGGTATTACCGGGAATAGCGGTTCACCGGGCAAATCGGATACCCATTTTTGAAACTGACCGAATGCTCGTCCACCGGCCTCTGCCTGTTGCGGACTTGCCAAGTGATCATAGGAATGCGATTCTTCAATAAAAAGAAACATGCGCCAGTAATTGCCCTTTTCATCCTGAAAGAATCCTTTCTGGTCTTTCGTTTCTATGGGGGTTAAGACGCGTCGGTCGATATCTTTGACGTTTTGTTCTTCCAGCTTTTGACGTATATGAGAGGTGACTCTCCGGATGTTGCGAGTTAGTTGTTCAATGTTTGGAAAGACTTGATGATTAATGGTTTGGAGTAGGTAGTTTGGCGCCGAATTTTCAATGGTGTTGACTTTATAAGTGGTATTGATTAATCCTGTTCCAAATGGTTTTATAAACTCTACGTTACCCCGGATCAAAAATTGACTGACGATATCTTGTAGTTTCATAAATAGAAGGTTTGAAATTGGTTATGTGTCTGTAAGCTAAGTTGAGTGTTTGTCTTACCTAATTGTTTATAAAGCTTTAAATCAACAAATAATAAAAAGGTGACGGTTCGGTGATCGATCGCATTTTTATAGCCAGTGTTAATATATCGAAAAAGGAAAGTGTTAGGCGATGATCACTTTTACGCCGAGTCGTTCCAGCTCTTCTTTGGTATGAGGGTCGACGCCTGCATCGGTGATGACGGTGTTTATTTTGTTTACGGGGGCGATAAAGGCAAAACTTCCACGATTAAATTTGCTGGAGTCAAAAACGGCAATTACCTCTTTGGCAATGGAGATCATCATCTGGTTCATGCTGGCTTCTTCCAGATTGGGGGTAGAGACGCCTCTCTCTAGGTTGAAGCTGTCGATTCCAAGAAAGAGCTTGTCGCAATAAAAATTTTTCAAAAAAGATTCGGCAATGGGGCCTACCAATGATGCCGACTTTTCTCTGAGGTACCCACCGGGGATGATGACCTGAAATCTTTTGTATTCATTTAATACCATCGCAATGTTTAATGCGTTGGTGATGATGGATAGCTTATTGAATTTTTGAAGGTTTTTGGCTATTTCTAGGGTTGTCGTCCCTGAGTCCAATATAATGGTGTCGTTTTCTTTAATGAGAGAAACCGCCGCTTTACCAATTAATTGTTTTTCTCGGTAATTCTTTTGTTGCTTTTCGGTGATGGGCGAATCTTCTTCGGCAGGTGTATAGTTCAATTTAATGGCGCCGCCACGAACGCGAAGCAAAAGGTTTTTCTTTTCCAGTACTTCCAAATCCTTTCGAACTGTAACTTCCGAAACGTTAAATTTGGAACTCACCTCCTTTACTTTAATACTCCCGGTATCGCTTATCTGCTTTAGTATATAGTTCCGCCTTTCCGGTGTTAAGTTTTCCGTAATCATGGGTTTCTGTTTAAAGCGGTAAAGATATAAACAATCTGTGGATTAATAAAAAAAAGGTGCTGAAGTGGGATTTTTGGGGTGGGAGAATGGTTGTTGTGTTTTATTTCAAATCATAGTTCGTTTCATTTTGTTGTGTTATTATTTGGTTTTTTAAAGATTATATTTTTTATTTGCGAAAGGAAATGAAAGTTAAAAGGGTTTGTTTTGACATTGGAGTGAAACAAAAAGTATGGTAAAAACTAAAGTTATGAATGATTCGAAAGGTAGAAATACGCGAAACGAAATTTTCCAGCAGCCGAAGGTTTGGAAAAAGACTTTCGAAATAGTTTCGGGCAGAAGAACTGAGATATTAGATTTTTTCCAGGGGTTTGCCCCCACCGATGCAGATGTGATTCTTACGGGTGCCGGCACTTCTGCTTTTATAGGGAAAGCAGTGCATGGGTTGAGAATTCCATATCAGAAAAATCCCGGACGAAATATCCCCACTACCGAACTTCTGACTCATCCCGAATTTTATTTGCAAACCGAGCGTCCCACATTGTTGGTGTCGTTCGCACGTTCTGGCAACAGCCCGGAAAGTCTGGCGGTGGTCGAGTTATTGGATAAATACTGTCCCAAAGTTTTTCATCTTATCATTACCTGCGACGAGACCGGTAAGCTTTACGCCATGACCGATAACGAGCGTAGCTTGCGCGTCCTACTTCCTCCCGAGACCAACGATGTTAGTCTGGCTATGACCAGCAGTTTTTCGTCCATGATGCTTGCCTATATCTTGATAACCAAATTAGATCAATTGGAACAGGAAGAGGAAAACGTGGCTCGTCTGGCCCGTTGGGGAGAGGTGATATTAACGCACTATTCCGAAGCCATCGCGCACATCGCCGCCAAGGGCTTTGACCGAGCAGTCTTTCTGGGCGCCGGGCCGCTTGTGGGGGTGGCAGAAGAGAGCCATCTGAAACTTCAGGAGTTGACCGACGGACAGGTGATGTGTGCCTACAACTCTTTTTTGGGGTTCCGGCATGGTCCCCGGGCTATTGTTAATGGGAAAACGCTGCTGGTTTACCTCTTTTCGGATGATGATTATTCCCGGAAGTACGAATTTGATTTGGTGCGTCAAATCAACCAGTCGGAAAAAGGAATGGCTCAGGTGGCAGTTTCTCACCTGCCGCTAAAAATTGACCAAATCGATTTCGACCTTACGGTCACTTTCGGAAATGATGGAGATATCGCTGCTGTACATGAGTATTTAGGCGTTGCTGAAGTTTTGGTCGCTCAGCTGATGGGCTACTTCAAGTCGTTAAGTCTGGGACTGAATCCCGACCAACCATCCGTTTCGGGAACGATTTCCAGAGTGGTTCAAGGGGTTAAAATCTATCCAATTTAAAATAAAATGGACAATAAAAATTCACAGGAAATATTTGTCAATTTATTGAAAGAGAATAGAAATGGTCGGCAGAAAGGGATTTATTCCGTTTGTTCGGCTCATCCCGAGGTGTTAAAAGCCTGTTTTATGCAGGCAAAGGCCGATGGGTCTGTTCTCTTAGTTGAGTCCACCTCCAATCAGGTTGATCAATTTGGTGGGTATACCGGCATGAAACCTGCCGATTTTGTTAGTTTTATTCGCCGAATTGCAGCAGCCATAGGATTCTCTAGCGATAAGATAATACTAGGTGGTGACCATTTGGGGCCTAACCCCTGGAAACATCTTCCCGCTGAGGAGGCTATGGAAAAAGCAAAAGTGCTGATTGCTGAATACATAAAAGCCGGATATCAAAAAATTCATTTGGATACAAGTATGTTTTGTGCCGATGATGAAGGTGACAGAAGTAAGCCACTGTCCGATGAGGTGGTGGCCAAACGAACTGCCATTCTTTGCCACGTGGCGGAAGATACATGGCAAAAATTCCGGAAGGGCACTCCCAAGCCGGTCTATATCATAGGAACGGAAGTTCCCATTCCCGGTGGGGCACAGGAAGAGGAAGAAGGGGTGTCCCCAACTACGCCGGAAGATGCTGAAAAAACCATTGCTGTTACTCATGAATATTTTGTGAAAGAAGGGTTGACAGATGCCTGGGAAAGGGTGGTAGGACTGGTGGTTCAGCCCGGAGTGGAGTTTAGCGATGACAAAGTATTCCAATATTTGCCAGAAAAAGCTCAGGGGTTAAGTTCGCAAATTTTAAATGTTGACCGCCTGGTTTTTGAAGCGCATTCAACCGATTATCAGTCGGCAGAAAATCTGGCGAAACTGATTGAAGGACATTTTTGCATCCTAAAAGTAGGTCCTTGGTTGACCTTTGCTTATCGAGAGGCGCTGTTTGCTCTGGAGGCCATGGAGGTTGAAATTATGGGGAAGGACAATGGCAATTTGTCGAAGCTGAGTGAAACGTTGGATAATGCTATGTTGAAAGAACCAAGATTTTGGAAAGCTTACTACCACGGAAGTGAATATCAACAAGCATTTAAACGAAAATATAGTTTTTCGGATCGTTCGAGGTATTATTGGACATTTCCGGAAGTGGATGCTGCGAAAGAAAAACTGTTCAAAAATCTTCAAGAGAACCAAATTCCCTTGTCGTTACTGAGTCAATTCATGCCGGCACAGTTTTACCTAGTGTGCAGCGGGAAATTGAGTCTTGACCCTAAAGAACTTGTATATAGTCATATCCGGACGGTTGCCGGAATGTATTCGCGGGCTTGCGGTTTTACAAAAGTGTAGAAGTCAATAGGCTGTTTGATCATTTTGATTTGCAGGAATATCAACATAAAAAATAATAATTATCTGCCCATTAGCTATTGGCCCATGGGTTATATGCATATCTAAAAAATATGAAAAAGTTGGATGTATTAGCCATCGGAGAACTCAACGTCGATTTGATTTTAAACGATATCGATGGGGAAGTCGAAGTAGGTAAAGAAAAACTGGCAGGTGACATGTCTCTAACCTTGGGAAGTTCAACGGCAATTTTTGCTTCCAATCTCTCGAGTCTGGGAGCTAATGTGGGCTTTCTGGGGAAAATTGGGGTGGATGCCTTCGGTGAGTTTGTAACGCAAAAATTAGAAGAGAAGGGCATCGATACTTCGTTGGTCATGGCCGATATGAACCTTTCGACCGGGGCCACCATCGTGCTTAATTATGGAGAAGACCGGGCTATGGTGACTCATCCCGGAGCGATGGACTTTTTGAGTCTAAAGGATATTACGGACGACCATCTGAGTCGTGCCCGGCATATTCATTTTTCATCCTTGTTTCTTCAACCCGGCTTGAAAAAGGATATTCATCAGTTGTTTTCCAGAGCTAAAAAGCTAGGTGTAACCACTTCGCTTGATACGCAATGGGATCCATCCGAAAAATGGGAATTTGACTTCGAAGCCATCCTTCCTTTTGTGGATGTCTTTCTTCCCAATGAAACGGAGTTGCTGCATCTGACAAAGGCGACCTCCATCGAGGAGGCCATCAAAAAGCTGGAGCCATTCATGAATAATATGGCCGTGAAAAGAGGAAATAAAGGATCCGTTCTTTATCAACCCAACAAAGAGTTGGTGCACCATTCAGGATATCTCAATACCCAAGTGGTGGATGCCATTGGTGCCGGCGATAGTTTCAATGCCGGGTTTATTTGTAAATATGTGAAAGGTGCCTCGCCGGAGGCGTGTCTGGACTTTGCCAATCTTACGGGAGCGCTTAATACCACTGCGGTGGGCGGAACGGGTGCTTTTGCTTCCCCAGAATTAATTCGGTCTATGGCTCTTAATAAGTTTAATATCTCAATCGATTTGTGATGATGAAACTACAAGATAAATTACAAGCGTATAGGGGCAAAGGCAAAGCTATTCTGGCTACCAACTTTTATAATCTGGAGACGCTGAAAGGTGTTCTCAGTGCTGTCAAAGCCATTGATGTCCCCATCATTTTACAGCTTTCTAAAAGCTCTATTGATTACATCGGGCTGGAGATCGCTGTCAACATGGCTAAGAGTGCATTGAAAGAATTTGATGTGGAAGGATGGGTTCATCTGGATCATGGAAATAGTCCCGAGTTGGCCCGTCGATGTTTGGAAGCCGGTTTCGATTCAGTGATGATTGATGCCAGCGAAAAGAGCTTTCAGGAAAATGTCGACATAACGTCAGAAGTTGTGGCAGCTGCCAAAAAATATGGCGCTCATGTGGAAGCCGAATTGGGGTATGTGGCAAAACTGGGACAAAGTCAGGGCAATCATGTTTTTACTCAACCCGAAGATGCTGCCCGGTTTGTTCAGATGACGGGGGTTCACTCTTTGGCCGTCGCCATTGGTTCTGCTCACGGCTTCTACAAAGATCCGCCGAATCTTCAGATCGACTTACTGGATGAAATTCGCCGAGCAACTCCGGCAACACTGGTGCTGCATGGCAGTTCCGGCATCCCCGATGAGATGCTTCGCCGTGCTGTTGCCCACGGAATCACCAAAATAAATCTAGCTACTGAAATAAAAGACACCTTCATGAAGTCACTGAGACGCCTGCTGGAAACCTCCTCCGAGATTGACTTAAGGAAAGTGTTTCCGCCGGCCATTCAGTCGGTGACAGAATTAATCCAATCCAAGCTAAGAGGTTTAATTTAAAAAAAATAAGATGTTCAAAAGAATCAGCATTTTCATAGTTCTGCAATTTTTTTTCATCGGTTGGGGCGTAAAGGCCCAATTGGATATGAGTAATTTTGGATCCCTGGATGCATCCGAACAACAAGGCAAAGATATCCTGTTAAAAGATTTTCAGCCCAAGTCGATCTACAATGTTCCTCGGACCAAAATAGAACGTGCCCGATTCAAGGTGATAGACATGCATTCACATGCCTATGCTGCCTCTGAAGAAGAAATCAAAAACTGGATTAAGACTATGGATGCCATGGGCATTGAAAAGACTGTTGTTCTGACGATGGCCACCGGTGCGGAGTTTGACTCGTTGGCTGCAATCTATGGTAAATATGGAGACTGGTTTGAGTTATGGTGTGGCTTTGATTATACCGGATATGACCAACCGGGTTACGGCCCCGCTGCCGTGAAGGAGCTGGAACGTTGCTATAAAATGGGTGCTCGCGGCGTGGGAGAACTGGGTGACAAAGGTGACGGATTGATCTATTCATCACCGACCCGCGCAATAGGGATGCATCTGGATGATCCGAGGATGAAACCGCTGCTGGAAAAATGTGCTGAGTTAAATATGCCCATCAGCATCCACGTTGCCGATCCTTATTGGATGTATCTTCCCGTTAATGAGCGTAATGATGGATTGATGAATGCCGCAGCATGGCATATCGATGTGGATAAGGAAGGCAAACTGGGTCACGAGGAATTAATCCAAAGTTTTGAAAATGCCGTCAGAGACAATCCCAAAACAACCTTCATTGCCTGTCACCTGGCCAACTGCAGCTATAACCTGGAAATATTGGGTGAAATGTTGGACAAATATCCCAATCTGTATGCCGATATCGCTGCCCGGTTTGCTGAAACGGCTACCATCCCTCGCTATATGAAAGCTTTCTATGAAAAGTATCAGGACAAACTGATCTATGGTACCGATATGGGTATGGAGGCTGATATGTATGAGATTACTTTCCGAATCCTCGAAACTGCGGATGAACACTTCTATTATCCCACCTTCAACTATCATTGGTCGTACAGTGGATTCGATCTTGATGATGAGGTGCTCCGGAAGGTGTATCACAAGAATGCCGAAAAGTTAATGAATAAAAACTGATAGATATGAATACCAGTAAACTTTTAAAAATTCATGTACTGCTTCTCCTGCCTGTGTTGCTTTGGAGTTGTAATCAAGAGAACATTGTCCGAACGGGTGATTTGGAATTTGAAGTGAATGAAAAGATGCAGACCAAGGTCGTTCATCTTCAGGCTTCTCAAGAACCTTTGGTCGCCGAATTTTCAAATTCGGAATATTTGATAACAGACCCCAAAGCCATCAAAGAGTTCCAGTTGATTTCAACCCACACTTCATCTGTTGGGACACCAAACGGTCCTGGAAAATTATATGAGTTTGTCGGCAAATATAATGAAGCTGGTGTGGCCATTAAGAAGATCTTAAAGGTATATACCTATCAGCAGCATCCCGGACTGTTAACTCTGAAGGTGACGTATGTGAATGAGGGAGAGCGTAGTCTTCCGGTATCTGGCTGGGTAAACCATGAGTATGCCATTCAAAGTGCCGGCGATTCTCCAGCTTTTTGGTCTTTCCAGGGAAGCTCAAGCGAGGCGAGAGCCGACTGGGTGTTGGCGGTGAATCCGGGATTTTCTCAGGAAAACTATATGGGGATGAATGATTCGGACTATGGCGGAGGTGTGCCGGTGACCAGTCTTTGGCGGAAAGATGGGGGTATTGCCATCGGTCATTGCGATACCATTCCACGCTTGGTTTCATTGCCCGTTGAGATGGGCGAGGAGGATCATAGTGCTGTCATAAAGGTGAAAAAAGAGTTGGGCGAAGCAACCTCTTTAGTTGCGGGCGACACCATAGAGACACTTGAAACCTTTATTATGGCACAAAAGGGAGACTATTTCTCTTCATTACGTAAGTATGGCGACCTTATTTATGAGCGGGGAGTCCCACAACCGGATGATGAGAGCTGGGCTTATGAGGCTATGTGGTGTGCTTGGGGCTACGGCCGAGACTTTACCGTGGAAGAAATCATCAATACCCTGCCCAAAGTAAAGGAAATGGGGATTAAATGGGCTGTCGTGGATGATGGCTTTCAACAGGCTGAAGGCGATTGGGAATTGAATCCTAAAAAATTCCCCGGTGGCGATAAGCAGATGAAAGATCTGGTGGATAAAATCCATGATATGGGAATGAAAGCTCAGATCTGGTGGGCCCCATTGGCTGCAGACCCGGGCACCAACTTTTTGAAAAATAATCCTAACACGCTTTTATTGTCCGAGAAGGGTGAACCACGCCATATTACCTGGTGGGACAGTTATTATTTGTCACCTATCGATCCTGCCGTTATTCAAGCCACCAAAAATCAAGTAGTGAAGTTTATGACGGAATATGGGTTTGATGGTTTGAAGCTAGACGGACAGCACATGAATGCCGTTCCGCCCGATTATGCGCATGGCCGTAATCCTTTGGAAGCGGTACATCAGCTGCCAGCCTTCTTCAAAGAGATCTATCACACAGCCAGGGGAATAAATCCCAATTCGGTCATCCAGTATTGCCCCTGCGGTACCTGCGTGTCGCCTTTTAATCTTGCCCATTCCAATCAGGCTGTAGCTTCCGATCCTGAAAGCAGCTGGCAAATACGCCTAAAAGGTAAAACCATTAAGGCGTTGGCGCCGGGGTTGGCTTACTTCGGCGATCATGTGGAGCTGAGTGACGGAGGAGATGATTTTGCCACTTCGTTTGGCATTGGAGCAGTGCTTGGCACCAAATTCACCTGGTATCCCAATGGAAATGTGCGCGACACCAGTTCACTGCTGACACCGGAAAAGGAGGTGGTGTGGAAACGCTGGTTTGATCTTTACAATCGCATGATGCTTTCCCGTGGAAATTATCTGGGTGAATTGTACGATATCGGGTATGACAAGCCGGAAACTCATGCTATTGAAAAAAATCAACAATTCTATTATGCCTTTTATGCCGATGTCTGGAATGGTGAAGTGGAATTCAGAGGGTTGGAGGCAAGGAAATATATGATCTACGATTATGTCAATGAAAAAGAGCTGGGAGAGGTAGAAGGGCCCACAGGACATTTGAACCTTGCTTTTAAAGGGCATTGTCTGGTGGAAGCCAGACCTCTATAAGGAAACGATCAGGATTGATGATGAGAGTTGGGGTGGGCCGGTTTTTTGAAGTCTGTCCCCTCTCTTTGAAGTGATTCTTAGAAGCCATATTCTACCGAACAGTATTTAACTAATAATATGGTAAGGATTTAGAAACAATGAATATAGCCCTTCCTTTTTGTGATCAGTTCAAACAAGTAATTCTAATAATAAATGCCATAAATCTAATGTCTATGAAAGAGTATTTCAGCAAAGTTACCAAGACAAGTGCTCTGATAATGTTGCTAATGAGCATACTGAGTACGTCGGTCCTTGCGCAGGGGTTTACTGTGCAGGGAACCGTTACTACCAAAAACAATGAACCGATTCCCGGTGTAAATATTCTAATAAAGGGAACGACCCAAGGAACCATCTCCGATATTAATGGTGCTTATTCTCTAGAGGTGAGCTCTCCTGATGATGTATTGGTTTTTTCCTTCATCGGGTTTCTGGGCCAAGAAAGAGTTGTTGGAAATGATAAGGTCATTAATATCGTTCTTGAAGAAGAAGTAAAAGGTCTTCAGGAGATCGTGGTTATGGGGTATAGTGATAAAAAAAGAAATGAAATTACCAGTGCTGTTACCACCGTTTCTTCTGAAAAACTGAAGGATGTGACTTCCAGTAACATTGAAAGTATGTTGCAGGGTAAGGTTGCCGGAATTCAGGTGTTTAATGGTTCTGGTCAACCGGGCTCCACCCCCGACGTGCGAATCCGAGGAATCTCATCATTGAGTGCCCCTCAAGGACCTCTGTACGTAGTGGACGGAATTATTGGGGGAAGCTTCGATCCCAACGACGTGGAAACCATCACCGTTTTGAAAGATGCCGGAGCAACAGGGATGTATGGATCTCAGGCAAATGGAGGTGTGATTGTGGTTACCACCAAAAAAGCCACGGACGGAACCCCGAAAATTAATGTAAAGGCTGTTACCGGTATTCGGATGGCTGACCATGGTAATGTTAATATGATGGACAGTCGGACTCTTTACAACTATCAACGCGAGTTGTACCGCGACAACCAGTTGTTTGTGATTGACGACAGCAAATTTTTGCAGGTAAGGCCCGAATCTATTCTCGATGTTAATACTGATTGGTTGGATGAGGCTTTTCAGCCTGCTATGGTTCAGAACTATTATGTTTCATCTACCGGAAAAACCAATAAACTCTCATTCTATCTGGGTGGAAGTTACTATAATGAAGAGGGAACTTTTCTTAATACCTATTTTAAAAGGATCAACCTCAGAGCCAACACCACCTATCGGTTAACCGACAATATTTCAATCATCAACAATATCAATATTTCCGGTTCAAAAACCAGAACTACTGATTATATGAATATTTACTATTCTTACGTAAATATGCCTTGGGATGATCCCTATGATGCCGATGGTAATGCCAGGAGTTTCAAAGAAGCTGATGGAATCTGGTCAAAAGATAAAATCAACCCAATCCAGGCAGCAGAAAATTCAGAACTTAACTATCGGGCATTGAATGTTGACTACGACTTCGATCTGAATATCCGTCTGACCGATTGGCTGTCGTTTAGAAGTACCAATCGTCTGAGTGTTTCCAATGGAATGGAAAAACTATTTTATTCCAAAGATGCAGACAACATCTCCTACTTCGGAACCGGATATGTCAGTTCTACTTCCGATATTTCTTATGGGGGAATTACTACAAACTTGTTTAAGTTTCGTTTTGACAATGGCGGTAACTCATTGAGCGGTTTGGTTGGTGTGGAAGCTCAACGGACAGACAATGACTTTATCAACGGTTCAGGACAGGGAATGCCGGAAGGTCTTTCTGCTCCTTCGGTAGCTTCTTCTAACTTTAACATTAGTGGTGCTCCCGATCATACCGTTATGCAGTCGTTCATTTCGCAGGTTAACTACAGCTATCAGGGAAAATATTTCCTGACCGGTTCCTATCGGATCGATGAATCATCGGCTTTTAGCCCCAATAACCGAACGGCTCATTTCCCAAGTTTATCCGGTGCTTGGCTGTTGAGCAAGGAGAACTTTATGAACTCAATGAGTGCTGTGGATAACCTGAAGCTGATTCTCAGCTGGGGGAAAACAGGTATGAAAGATATTGGTGCTTCCAAATATTTGGAGCAGTTTGCCTACACGACACAATATGATGGTGCTATCGCTGCCGTTCCATACCAGCTGGCCAATCCCGATCTTTCTTGGGAACAAACCAGACAAATAAACCTGGGAATGGAATTAGGGTTGTTCAAAAAAGTTAGTTTCAGTGTTAATGCTTATGATAACCTGACCGAAGATCTTTTAGTCTATCGTGATCTGCCCCCTTCTGGAGGTTTTAGTAAACAATGGCAAAATACCGGGTCGGTAAAAAATCAGGGGATTGAATTGAGTCTTTCCTCTACCAACATAAAAACCAATAAATTGACTTGGACAACCGACTTCTCCATTAGCTTTAACAAAAACTCACTTACCAACTTTGGTGGTGACACCATTATCAATGCGAATAGCTATGGTATTACCCAAATTTATCGTGATGGAGGATCGCTCTATAGCTGGTATGCCAAAGAATTTCATGGGATAGATCCCAACGATGGATCTGTATTATGGGTCGGGGAAGACGGTAATCTAACGCACGAATATCAGGAAGCCAGAAAAGTGGAGTATGGCAGCCCCATTCCTAAAGTAGAGGGTGGTTTTTCTACCAGTATCAAATACTCTGATCTTACTTTGAGTGCCAACTGCTCGTTTGTTACCGGAAATAAGATATATAACTATTTCAGACGATATGTAGACCACGATTTGCAAGATCCTTTATTCAACACAATGATGCCAAGGGATGATTGGAAGCTTTGGCAACAGCCGGGTGACGATGCTACCCATCCACTGCCTCAGAATGCCAGAAACTCTTTCGATCCTTCTACCAGATATATTGAAGATGGTGACTATTTTAAAATTCGTAACATCACGCTTTCCTACAGAATTCATGGTAGTTTAATTGACCGACTGAAAATTAGCAGTCTCGATGTGGCTTTGAGTGCTGACAATGTATTCACCTTTACCCGCTTCTGGGGACAAGATCCTGAAGTGTCCATCAATCCTTTGAATGGGTTGCCTGGATATTCCGAATTTAGATATCCCAACAGTAAGCAGTATGTATTGAGTGTAAATATTAATTTCTAAATCGCTTTGTTATGAAAATCAAATCTTTATATATGTTAATTGTGGCTTTCATAATTGGGGTCACAGGGTGTGATATGGAAGTGGTTCCCAGTGACGCGCTGACTGGGACTCAAATTACTTCCACCTCTGATGGATTACCTAGTTTGGTAAACGGTGGTTATGCATTGTTCAAGGACTTTCCGGATCCTGATGAAACCAATAACTGGTACTTGCGTCAATATTTTCAGCTGATTGATTTTGCCGGTGACGACATCGTTTGCGGATATAAGTCGGAAGACGATTTGACCAACAGCTTCCGCTACAACGATCGTTCTTCTGAAAAATCTAATATCAATAGTTTTTGGGAAGTATCCTATAAGATCATTTACGGCGCCAACGTCTCTATTGAGATGGCCGACAGGAAAGGGAATGATGTGTTGACCAACCATTTGAAAGGTGAAGCCTACTTTTTGCGGGCTTTTGCCACCCATGCCGTGACGCGACTGTTTGCCAAACATTACAGTCAGGCCAATGCTTCCGAACCGGGAGTGATTCTTCGTGAAGATGCTTTGGATACCCAGCCCAAAGCCAGAGCAACACTTGAAGAAACCTATGATTACATCATCGGCAGTTTAAAAAGTGCCGCTTCTCTGATGAGCGAAGAAATCCCTGCCGAGCGTCAAAGTAAAGGGTATGCCTCTAAATATTCTGCCTGGGCTTTACTTTCACGCGTCTATTTGGATAAAGGAGATTACCAAAATGTAATTGCCTATGCAGACTCAGTGGTCAATTCGGAAATGTATAGCTTGGAGAGTGCCGATTCATATGCTGATTATTTTGTAAATGCTAAAAATTCGGATGAGACCATATGGTGTATCCCCTTCCTGACGATTGATGATAAACTGACTGCGTCGGTTGCTTCTATGATTTATAATGGTGACAACTGTTGGGGAGAAGAAGGAGCGTCGCTTTCTCTTCTTAAAGATATGGGATTTGGTTCTGATCTTCAAAATGTTGATCAGAGATGGCAATACATTGATGCTCAGAATCCCGGACTTAAAAATGGTGTCTTACTCTACTTTATCAGTAAGTTTTCCAACCAGGATAATAGCTCTACATTGAGTTCACCAGTCATGTTGCGTCTGGCAGAAGTATATCTGAATCGCGCCGAAGCTTATGCTCAGTTGGGCCAGATAGAAAATGCTATTGATGATGTCAATATGATTCGTGAAAATCGTATGATCCCCGGAGAATACGGTACGATGTCCGACTTTTTGTATGACGTGGGAAGAGATAATATTACCACTACCAATGTTTTGAATGTCGTATTGAAAGAAAGAAGAATTGAGTTGGCTTTCGAAGGCCACAGATTATTCGATATTAAACGGAATGAGTTACCTCTGGAGAGAAATTACTGGGGATACCACCTGGATAATTACAATGGAATACCCACCTCTTCAGAGCCCGGCCTGGACGCACCCGGTGCGTTTATCCCGGCCAACGATCCTCGCTTTGTGTATCCGATACCAAGTAGAGAATTAAGTACAAACAATTTGGTTGTTCCAAACTAAAAAAACAGATGTTATGAAAGCAATTAAATCAGTCTATATTTTTCTTTTTCCTGTAATACTTCTCTCCCTCTTTTCTTGTAGTAATGAAGGTGAATATGAATTGCAGGATCCGCCACCACTCGATTTCAAAGTTTATATCGACGGAATGAGTATCTCCTTTGTGAACGATGTGCCCGCCGCAACGAATGTCTCGTGGGATTTTGGAGATGGCTCAACAATCGCGAGTGGTGACTCTGTTGTGCATGAATATAGTTCGATAGGTAATTATCTGATTACCATGTTGGCAGCAGTAGATGGTGTTTCCTATGAATATCACAGAGTATTGAGAGTTGATAAAGCATCTTTGATTCAGTTGGATGATGATTCCTTCGAAGATTGGGAGAGTGTCACCTATTCCGACTTTATCGTGGCAGGTAAGGATGATGTATTGGGTGCCATCGTTGATTATGATGCGAATAACGTTTACATATATGTAGAGTTTAACGCCGTTGAAGGTGCCGGTTTGGATTCTCATATTTTTGGAATCTATATGGATACCGATAATTCGTTGGCTAGCGGATTTTCATTAAAAGGCATCGGCGTGGATTATGGCTTAGAAGGCAACCTCCATAACGGCGATATCTGGCCTTCTATGGTAGACCTGGTGAATGGTGATTCGGGATGGCCTTTCGTAGGTTATGAACCTTCCAATCCGGTCATTGTGGGTACCATAATGGAAGAGGATGGTGTTGTGAAAATGGAATTTGGTCTTCCTCGGGAATCGTATGCCATTACCGGTGATTCTTTCCAGTTCTTTATGAGCATTATGAACTCTGACTGGTCGGATATAGGAAGTCTTGTCAATGAGGATTATGGCGACAATATTGTGGTGAAGATGGATAAACAATAAGGATTTAGCGAAGCGGGAAGATGCTGGTTAAAATCGTGCTCTTCCCGTTTTTGCTTATATCTTTGAGGAATTATTTTGTAAAAGAGATGAACAGACCGTGAAAGGATTTGGACAGAATATACAGGCATGCAATGAACATGACTATGAGAGATTGTCACAACAAGAATATTTGTAAACTTAGGACCATGCGAGTTCCATCAGACCAATAAATTAGATAAACTGTATGCTGATGAAAGTATCGTATGCCTATCTACTTTTGGTCGGGTTCCGGAAGGTCATATTCACTGTAAAACATCATTAAATAAATCGATATACGCATGAAGAAAAAATTGTGGTTGATATATGCCATCGTAACAACAATAACTTGGGGTATTTGGGGTGCTTTAATAGAGCTTCCAGAAAAGGCAGGTTTTCCTGCTACATTGGGGTATTCCATGTGGGCCCTTACCATGCTTCCCTGTGCGTTGGTTGCATTAAAACTGATTAATTTTAAACTGGAATATAATCTTAGTTCAATATTGTACGGACTGCTGATTGGATTAACCGGTGCCGGAGGGCAGCTGATTCTTTTTGAAGCGTTGCGCCAGGGACCGGCCTATATTATTTTTCCGATTGTCTCGTTATATCCAGTGGTCACCATTGCCCTTTCTGTGATGATCTTGAAGGAGAGAACCAATAAACGAAGCTGGGTAGGGATCGTTTTGGCACTGATCGCCATTTTCCTGCTTTCCTATATGAAGCCGGAAAATTTGGAAGTAAAGGGTTATTTGTGGCTTGGATTATCGGTGTTGGTATTTATCATGTGGGGCGTTCAAGGGGTTTTTATGAAAGTGGCCAATAACAAGATGTCGGCCGAGAGCATTTTTACTTACATGGCAATATCCGGGATTCTTTTGGTTCCCTTTGCTTTAATGATGACCGACTTCAGTCAGGATATTAACTGGGGATTTAAGGGACCTTATCTGGCGGCGATGATCCAAGTGCTTAATGCTATTGGTGCATTAACATTGGTGTATGCCATGCGCTACGGTAAGGCGATAGTGGTATCACCGATGACTTCACTTTCGCCAATGATAACAATCGTTTTGTCCTTGGTTATATATTCTGTTTTTCCCAATACGCCCATGATCATTGGCTTTGTTTTGGCATTGATCGCCATATATCTCTTTTCTACCTGAGAATTTTATAAAAACTTAAATATGCAAGCTACTTTCCGGTTTGTATTAATAGAATTTTCATGGATGAAGGAAAATAACTTATGGTGGGAGGGTATCTTGATGGTAAAGGACGAATGTTGACTGTGCCGATCTCAAAGAAGGAATGAAGGATGCACCACAAGCGGATTTTATCAACGGATATTTCGTTGGGATGCGTCCTAAAGGTTATAACTTATACATGTGCATTATTACCCCTGGGTATATATTTTGGTGCAGTGTATATCATTGCCACTAATATGATCGTATTAAACTTTCGGAATTTTGATGGCCTGACCTTTCCGATGTTTAAAAGGTCGGCCTATCCTGAGAATGGCAAGCAGGTAAAAGTAGCCCAAAGAGAAATCAATTTTCGAACCGGTCGGAAAATTAAATTTCTGTCTTTCCTCTATTTTTGTCCTGCCTGACCTTGATGATACCGGCAATAACCGTTGGGGTTGGTGGTTTTATTTTTGCATCGTTTCCCGGTCGATTTGGCGATGCCTTTGCATTGCACGGCTTTCGTTGTTGCACGATAGGAGGGGGTGAAGCCCGCGTCAAAATTCCAAGGGATTAAATTGACCTTTGCTTCCAGGCTTATTTCTTTGGAATCCTCCATCTGAGGGAAAAAGTCGATGCCGGTAACTATTTCCACCGAGTCAACGGTTACGGCATGTCGGTAGAGTGGTTGATCGCTTTTTTGATTGGGTAAAATAAAGGCGATCATTTTCTCTTCATAGGGGGCGTAGATCACCTTGTAGTAGTAGCCCGGAACCGTTACACGGTTGGCGCCTATGCAGCCCTTATTGTTGATGAATACGGGTCCGGACACCACGACTAATTTTTCTTTTTCAGTGGTCCAACGCCTTACCGTTTCTTCCAGACTTCGCCATATGCCGCGATTGAACGAAGGGGTCTGAGGCGACATGTTGGACATATAGAAGGTCTCGGACATGGCCTGACGACTCGTCTTACTGCTTCCCGCCGGATAAAGATGGCCACGGTCGTAGCCCGATCCTTTGTAGTCGTCGGGAAGAGCCGACCGGGTGGAGACTTTCGGGTCGGGACGGAAATCATTGGTTCTTGACACGTCTCCGTTAACATCGTCGGGTGTGAGCTCATAATAAACCCATTGGGCCTGTTCGTGTTGCTCGTCGTAAGAGAGGGAATAGCCGGTGTGATTGATTATTTCACCAGCGGAATGGGGGAGATAGTTCTGCCCCAATAGCGATAGGGCTGTGCAGACAAGAAAATAAAAAAAAAGATGGTTCGCTTCATTTTATGTTTAGAATAAAATCAAAAAAACATCCGCAAATTTACATCAGTCCGCTCAATTTTCTTTCGACATGCCGCAGTTTTTTTATTGATAATAAACACGGAGACGCGAAGCGGCAGGGGAACAAAACTTGAGGTTATTAGATTTAAGATTTATAGATTTAAGATTTAAGATGAAATGTGACCGTTACCATTTTCAAACGCAGAGAGACAAAGAGACAGAAGAGATGGGAAGTTCCATCAACAACCCATCTCTGTTTATTTCAATAAATATCCCTTTTTATTACGGCGCACTAGCCATTTACCATTAGCACCACACATTCTGTCTTCCGTCCCATCCCAAGTCTGGATGTGTGATTTTTAGATATTATAACGAAAGGTCTAATCATCTAAAATAAGGCATAGGGCACAGGGGGTGGTTACTCCTTATCAATTTCGTCGGTAATGGATTTAATAAAAATGGCGGCAGCGAAATGGCGCTCGTTGCTGTCGGCTTCGGGCCATGCACTGTTGAGGACAATCACAAGTTTTCTGGAAGGATCGATATAAACCTTTTGGCCATGAATTCCCAATGCTTCGAAACTATGGTTATTAAAGATCCACCAGCCATATCCATAGCCACCGCCTGGCCAAAGCGGTATTTGTATTTGGGTGGCTTCCTGAAACCACTGGTGGGGCACTATGGATTCGCCGTTAATGGATCCATCTTCAAGGACAAATTGACCAAACCGGCCGAAATCACGGAGCTGCATTTGAAGACAACAGCCGGCCAATTCCTGTCCGGTACGATCCACTCGCCAGGTTGCCGTTTGTTCCATGCCATAAGGGATCCATATTTTAGTGGCAAGGTAATGCGCCAGGCTTTGTTGGGTGGCGGCACTGATAAGGGCCCCTAAGAGGTGGGTTTCGCCGGTACTGTAGTTAAACTTCTTGCCGGGTGCTGCTTCGGCCGGCAAACGTCGCATATAGCTCACAATGGCTTTCATGCCGTCATGCGTCGTATCATTATCAAACCGGGCGATGTCAGAAGTGGGATCGGTATAGTTTTCGTTCCATTTTATGCCGGAGGTCATGGTGAGGAGATGTCGTATTTTGACACTGTCGAAGGCACTTCCTTTAAGGCTTGGCAGATAATCCGTTACATAATCGTCAATGCTCTTAATATATCCCTCCTTGATTGCGACTCCCACAAGCGTGCTTGTGACCGACTTGGCAACAGACAAGGAGGACCACAGGCTCGAATCGTTATGTCCAAGCGCATAGCGTTCCATTCTAATCTTTCCATCTTGAAGAATAAGGAGGCCGGCTACTTTCTGTTCCTTGATGAAATCTTCCAATGCCTTCGCTTTGGCACCGCCGGGACTAAATGCAGCAATGGGGTTGCCCCTGGGAAGCTCCCGAATATTATTACCGATAGGCACTTGGTGTTCTGTCACATCCCCCTGAGATGTTTCTTGAGGGATTGAATCGTGGTCAGCGGTGCTTTGGGCAAAGGCGGCGGCACCTATGGTCAGCGAGATCGCCCAACCGACAACTGATAGGATTGATGAAAAAAGGAGTTTACGCATGGTTTTATACTAAATAATTAAAGTTGGTTTCGCTTGAACAGAGCATTTCTGTGGCGATGATTTATGACCGGGTATTGGGTTTGGTTAATTCTTGGATTAAACCTTTAAATATTATTTCGTGAAATGGGCGTCCTAAATACCAGTAAGTTCTTCCCAGTAATCCCTTAGGGCGGAATGTGGCCGTTTGAACAAGAAAACCATCCTGTATTCTGAATTCTAACCACGCTTCGCCCGGTAATTTCATTTCTGCAAACAACAGCAATCGCTTTTCGGTTCTACTGGCATAAATCACTCTCCAGAAATCCAGCGTATCACCGGGGTGAATATCGTTTAAGTTCGTTCTTCCTCGCCTTAATCCAACGCCTCCCACAAACTTGTCAATAACCCCCCTGAGATTCCATAGCCAATTGGCGTAATACCAACCTGTTTCACCACCAATGGTCCATATTTTGTCGATGCAGGATGTAAGATCTACTACTTTTTTCTTGCGAATATCCTGATAACATCCGAATTGAGGAACATTGATATAATCAGATATTTTAAAATTTAGCCTTCCGCTAATTGTAGAATCTTTCCAGCTGGATAAAATCTCATTTTGTTCAATTTTTTTAAACGCTTGTTGAATGGATGCCGTATAGGATAAAGGTTGAATTTTTAATAATTGATTAAGGTCGTCATTTTGGGCGATAACTTCAACTTTCATGCTGTCAACTAATGATTTGGCAAGGTTGTAAGAGGTGGAAGTTATGAAAAATAACCAATACGAAGATAGCTTGGGCGTCATTACGGGAACTATTCCAATGTATCTTTTCAACCCCCGTACAGATGCAAATTTCAACAGCATTTCTTTATATGTAAGAATATCGGGTCCTCCAATATCAAAACTTTTATTGAAAACTTCGTGGTTATTCATTATTCCTGTTAAAATTTTAATGACATCTGAAATGCCGATGGGTTGACATTTGGTTTTTAACCATTTAGGCGCAATCATAATGGGTAATTTTTCGACTAAATCACGAATGATTTCGAATGAGGCACTTCCTGACCCAATGATGATACCTGCCCTGACCGTTGTGAGGGCATATTTTCCTTTGCTCAATTCCATCTCTACATTTTTTCTAGAATTAAGATGATTCGACAACGTCTGTGCGTTTACAATGCCACTCAAATAAATTACTTGCTTAACATTTGTTTTATGGATTTCTTCTCTGAAATTAATCGCCGATATTTTCTCTAATTGTTCAAAATTTTTTGAGCTTGACATTGAATGAACCAAGTAGTAGGCAATATCGATATCTTTGGGAAGGTTAATGAAGGTGGATTTATCAATTAAGTCAAGTTCAATTACTTGAATCCGGTCTTTAATGGAGTCTCCCGGATGGAATTTTCGCTTGTCCCTAACGCCGCACACGATATCGCACCCCATATCTACTAATTTGGGTAATAATCTTTTTCCGATATAACCTGTTGCACCAGTAAGAAGAATTTTCATTTTAGTAATTATTAGGTGTGGATTTCAAATTTCATCCTATTTTTAGTATTGATGTGGCTTAGTGGTCCAAATCTTAGGTTTTGTGGAAAAGTATAGATTTTGCTATGAGTTGACTGATGTGTATGTTTTACATGCTTATGATGTGATTGTTATGTTTTATTGTTTTAAGGGGTGTCGAGCTCTAAGTTGTATTCTGACAAATGAATTTAGGGAATAAAAATTTGAAATTCTCTTAAAGGTATAAATTAAAATTTGAAAGTTTTCGTATTCCATCACGGATGTGGGTTGTTTTTAACCGGGAAAGAACATTTTTAAGCGGAATAATAACGGTTTGCATGGCGCCATTGATAAGGCGCGTCAATGTATTGGCTTCTGATTTTCGTCAAACAACCCATAAAAAACGGATGTTATAACACGCAGCAACAAGTTGGTGTGTTAAAAATGAAAAATAGAGAATTGGTGATTTCATTATTGTCCGATTGGAGTTAGAAGCCGCTTAATGTGAGAAAAAAACGGTAATATTGTAGGTCCATCCTACTTTTTGTACTTATGGTTGAATGGAGCGCCAGCAGTATCGGGAACCCTTTTTCGTGGCAGGGAATTTTCGGGGAAGAGGGGATCGGAAACAATCCATTTGGAGGTCGTGGAAAACCTCTTTGAGTTGACCTGGCAAGGTGTAGGAAATAATTTTTAAGCCTCCGCCCCTTTGGGACGACGCAGGACGAAATGCATCATGGACTAAATTCTTAGGAGAGGCAATGAAAAGACGAAAAGAAATGCGAAACAGATTATTGGCGTTGTTTGTATTGGGGCTGATTGTTGTCGGTTGCAGTAACACAGGAAGTCCAATCTTACAGGATGTTCAGATTGCATTTTTGTCGGATGTTCATTTGAATGATATTTATGTTGATTATGAAGACAGTGATTATAAAGGAGTCTATAATCCTGCAACGGGGAAGCATGTCATTATTCGCACCATGGAATCCCAGCTTCATTCAACACGTATTTTTAATGAGAACTTTTTTGCGTTTAAATCAGCGTTGGATGATGTTGTCAAAAGAGGAATAAAATTGGTGATACTACCAGGGGATTTTAGTGATGACGGACAATTGTATAATGTAAAAAGAATCAATGAAATACTTGGGGAATATAGTTCTAATTACGGGATTCAGTTTTTTATTACTACCGGGAATCATGATCCTGTTGGTCCATATTCCATGGATTCCGGTAAAAAAGATTTTTTAGGTAAAGAAGGACAGCGACAGGCCATAATGAGTCAGGAAGGATTGTTTAAGGCTCCATCGTCCAATCCTCTCCCGGTCGTTGTAACGAAAGATATTCGTAAATTAGGTTATGAGGAGATCGTACATATTCTGAAAGAGTATGGTTTTTTCCCTCAGAAAGGATATGTATACTGGGAGACCCCATTTACCACGTATGATTACGATGCCTATCAATATCGTCAGGCTGTTTCTCAATCTTCTATTCTTCAAAGGTCTTATTTTGTTGATGGTTTAGGCAAAAAGTTGCCGGATGCAAGTTATTTGGTCGAACCGGTAGAAGGATTGTGGTTATTGGCTCTTGACGGCAATGTTTTTTTACCTTCGGCAGCAGAGGATAATAATTTTAAAAGGGCTTCGCTAAAAGAGGGAGGGGAATATTCTAACGTTCTTACCCATAAGCCTTATTTGATAGACTGGGTAGCCGATGTGGTTAAGGAATCAGAGCGCTTAAATAAAACTTTGATTGTTTTTAGTCATTACCCAATGATTGATTTTTATGATGGCGCATCCGAAGCACTGAAAGCATTGTTTGGCGTTGGAAAGATGCAATTACACCGGGTGCCGGATGAGAATATTGCGGCTCAATTTGCCAAGGCAGGTGTTAAAATTCATTTCGGGGGCCATTTACATCTCAATGATACTGGAATAAGGCACTATGAGAACGGGGATTTTTTGGTTAATATTCAGGTGCCTTCAATTGCAGGCTATCCGGCGGCATACAAGATATTAACCATCAAGAATCCTGATGAGATGGTTGTTGAAACGGTAAAATTAGACTCAGTGCCCGGGTTTAATAATTTATTTCCCCTGTATGAAAAGGAGTATGCTTATCTAACGGAGTGTGGGGCGGAGGATATTTGGAATCAAGAGATATTAAGCGCCACGAATTATGGGGATTTCCTGAATTGGCACTTGAAGGAATTGGTGCGATTACGATTTCTTAAGAGGGATTGGCCGGAAGCATTTCGAAACTTTATGCTTAATGCGGATGGCGTTACTTTACAAGCATATGCAGGGATTGATCCTGTTGATTCAACAGCCGGTTTTAAATGGACAGGGATTGATATGATTTATGACTTTTACCGGGTCTTAAATGGTGATCAATTAGCTTTAAACGACGTAGGTGCTCAGCGGATAGAAGAATACCAATCGATTATAAATTCAGAATTGGAGAAAACTCATGCGAATAAGGGTGCGGTTGATTCTTTGAGTGTTGAATTCTATTTGTTTATGAGTATTTTTAATGATTTACTTCATGGCGAACCCTCTGATTATTTTAAAATCGGGATGAAAGAGGGGACAATTGTGGAATTGAATCCACAATAACCTTCCTGGTTGGAGCCATAAAAAATGACATGGTCTTATTCATTGATGGGCCGATCCTTCTGGTAATACATTCTTTTAATATCTTTCATCGAAGAGGTCAAAGTCTTTGGGGCGCGAAGTAGGGCGTCTGAAAGAGGTTCCGTTTAGAACCTTTGGCCGGAAAAGCTATTATCGCCCCAGTCGGGGATAAAATGAGCATGAGGTTCAGGCTTAACACAAGATGAATATGCAAAAGCCTATTTTTTGAGAGTTTTATTCCCCCCTGAATTAAGAAAGATTTTACTCGAATAAATTTTGTATACATTTTTGTGTGGAATGATATCGTGATATCATCTCTCAGTTTCAATTGTCCCACCGTTTTTTGTAGAAAACATTCAAGCGCATGAATTTTTCGGTCATAATTCAATGAATTATTGAAGCGTGAATGAAATGTCTATGTTTTTGAATGAAAAATCCGGGTGAAAATTCCTTATGGAGTGTAAAATTGTGCATTCAAATCTAAATAAAAGTTTATGAAAAAAGTCGTATTAAGAATTGGAATGATGGCCTTTATTTTAGGTTGTTCATTGAATATTTGGGGGCAGGATATTCATTTATCCGGCATAGTAACAGATGTTCAGGGAAATTCAATTCCCGGGGTATCTGTTGTTGAAAAAGGGACCACCAATGGCACCATGACCGATGTTGATGGTCATTTTTCGTTGAGCGTGCCATCGGATGCACAAACGTTGGTTTTTTCATTTATTGGTTTTGAAACCCAAGAGGTGACAATCGATGCTAATAGCTCCTTTTTAAAGGTTGAGTTAGTTGAGAGCGTCATTTTTCTAAATGAGGTGGTGGCTGTTGGATACGGTAACATGACGCGGAAGGACGTTACCAGTTCAATCACGACCGTTCAGGCTGAGGATTTGAATGTTGGAGCGTATAGTGATCCTGCTCAGCTGTTACAGGGTAAAGTCCCGGGATTGACTATTACTCAGACTTCAAACCCTAACGGAAGTTCATCCATTTCATTACGAGGTGCATCTACTTTACGTACGGGCGAGGCCCAAGAACCTTATTATGTGATTGATGGCGTGCCTGGGATGTCAATGTCACTTGTTTCTCCGGAAGATATTGAGAGTATTGATGTGCTTCGGGATGCATCAGCCACTGCCATCTATGGCTCAAAAGCAGCCAATGGAGTTATTATTATTACGACCAAAAAGGGGAGTAAAAACGGGAAAACTCGGGTCAGTTATAGTAGCTATATTGCGGCCGACAATGTGATGTCAAATTTGGATATGATGTCGGCAAGTGAGCTTCGCTCATATGCTTCGGCGAATGGAATTACGCTGCCCAATGATGAAGGGGCTGACACCGACTGGCAGAAGGAAGTTCAACGGACCGGAATCAGTCAAAACCATAATGTGTCTATTAATGGAGGTAACGAAGAGACCAGTTATAGTGCAAGTGTTAATTATATGAAGAAAGAAGGGGTTATCAAAGGGACTGAGATGGATCGTTTTATTGCGCGTTCCTTCCTGGAAACCACAACCCTTAATGATCGATTAACATTGTCGTTTAGCCTTAATGGAAGTATTACCAATAATCATAGTGTGCCATTTGGGGTTGAGGGAACGAGTGTCCTTGATGCCATGAAGTATTATTCTCCATTAGTGCCGGTAAAAAATGAAGATGGGAGTTGGTATGAAAGCTCAGGGATATCCCAGAACTACAATCCAATGTCCATGATTGAAGAAGATGAGTACAATACCGAAAGCAAACGGTTGCAAGGGGTAGCCAAAGCTTCCCTTCAGCTTTTTGATGGGTTGGTTTATAATTTAAGTCTCTCGTACCAAAACGAGCAAAACATCTTTAGTAACTATCACACCACTGCTTCACAGATTTATTCTTCTCAGAATGGAGTGGCTAGTCGGATCGCAGTAGAGAATAAGAAAACGGTGTTTGAGACTTATCTGAATTATGACAAAACTTTTAATGAAGCCCATAAGCTGGGAATAATGGCCGGTTATTCATGGGAGCAAAATGATGATAACGATGGCTTTGGACTTACCGTTTACAATTTTTATAATGATGATTTGAAATACTATAACCTGGGGTATGCCAACAATATGGATATCTCGGGCATCAATAGTGACTATACTCTTTCTACGTTGCGGATGATATCCTTTTATGGACGTCTGAATTACAGTTATAATAGCAAATATCTTTTTCAGGCCACCATGCGTCGAGACGGGAGTTCCGCTTTTGGTGAAAACAATCGGTGGGCAACATTTCCGTCGGTGTCAGCATCGTGGCGTTTGATAGAAGAAAATTTTGTTAAGAATTGGAATGTATTTGATGATTTGAAATTTCGTATAGGTTATGGAGTAAGTGGTAACTCATTAGGATTTGATGCCTTTACCGCCATCCAGACCTACGGTGCATCGGGTTGGTTTAGTTATACAGATGCAAATGGAAATACTTCTGATTATCGAACGCTGGCTGCAAGAAGTAATGCAAATCCGGATTTGAAATGGGAACGTACCAGTATGTTTAATATTGGAATGGATTTTGGCTTCTTCAAAAACCGCCTCACAGCGACGTTGGAATATTATGACAAGAGAACAAAGGATTTGATTTACAGTTATGCCGTATCTACCAACCGTTATCCTTATGGAAGTATGTTGGCCAATGTGGGTGAGATAAGTAATAAGGGTGTTGAATTATCATTGAATGTTATACCTATCCAAACAGAAACGGTACGATGGGAATCTTCGTTCAATCTTTCTCATAATAAAAACAAAGTAATAAGTCTTTCTAATCAAACTTATTCGGTGGATTATATCAATGCGGCCAATCCGAATATTGGGGGGTATGCTACAGCTACTGTTCAGCGCATTATGGAAGGTGAACCTATCGGAACGTTCTATATGTGGGAGTGGGCCGGATATAACGACAGCGGCGTGTCTCAATTCTATGTGCATGATCCGGAAACAGGGGAACGAACAGGCGAATTCACCACCAGTCCACAAGAAACCGATCGAACGAATGTGGGATGTGCGCAGCCTAAGTTTACTTATGGGTGGAATAATACCATTAATTATAAAAAATGGTCACTTACGGCTTTTCTACAGGGCGTAACCGGTAATAAAATATTGAATTCAACCCGCGCCCAGTATAATTTTGTTTCGATGGTTGCATCTGGCAAGAATGTGTTGAGCGAAGTGGCAACAATTCAGAATTTTGAGGATGTAAATGCTCAGGCCCCATCGGATAGATATCTTGAGAAAGGTGATTATCTGCGCTTGTCGACCTTGTCCTTGAACTACGACTTTGGAAAGATTGGAGAGTACATTAAAGGATTAAATGTTTATGCTACCTGTAATAATGTATTTACGATCACTAAATACAAAGGGCTTGATCCGGAAATATCGTTAGGTGGTCTGACTCCGGGTATCGATAGCCGTGAATATTTTTATCCACGAACCCGTACTTACATGCTCGGTCTTAAAATCAATTTCTAAATTTAGGATTCTATGAAAAAAATGAATATTAAACTGGTTATATCAACTGCGATAATAGCTTTGGCTACTAGTAATTGTACCGATTTGGATGTGGAAGTAAAATCTCTGTATACTTCTTATCCGGATTCCGAGATAGCAATTGAAGCAAAAACCTCGGATGTTTATTATGCTTTTCGCGGTGTGTTGGGTCGTCGATACAACGAGGCTATGACCCTTTCTTCAGATGAGTGTATGGGGGTAAGTTATGATGGAGACTATTACGATTCCGGGAATTATGCCCATCCAAGTTTACATAACTTTAAGGCGGATGATGCCTGTCTGGGATATTGGAGTGATTTGGCCAGCGGGATTACCAAGTGTAACCGGGTGATTGTGGATTTTGGGGGTGAAGAAGCCGTGATATCCGCCCCGGTACGAGCAATCCGTGCTTTTTATCATTTCATTCTGATGGACAGTTATGGCGATGTTCCTATTTTGGATCATATTCTGGAAGAAGATGAGTTATTAGCACGTAAACCGCGCGCAGAAGTTGCACAGTGGATTGAAGATGAATTATTGGCGGTTCGAGATGACATGGCCACCGCTGTTGATGCGTCGACTTATGGCAAACCGACACGTTGGATGGTGGATGCTCTGCTTGCAAAGTTGTATATCAATTGGAATGTTTATACTCAGGATGTAACCAGCGCAAGTTGGTCGGCTACTGCTAATAACGAAAAACTGGATGACTGCGTGGCTGTATGTGACGACATTATTCAAAGTGGAATTTTTGATCTGAGCGATGATTTTCTTGAAAAGTTTTATCCAACGAATGGGCCGCATATTAAAGATTTTATTTATGTGATGCCTTATACCGCAGCCAATAAAGATGGGTTGACCTATGGTCGTTTCCGTACCTGGCGTAAGGGTGATTCGGATGGAGATGGTGGTCCAGGACTTTATGGGATGAAGCTCGCTAAGTCATGTGCCGGTAATTTCGCCATGAATCCCGAATTTGCCGATTTATTTAGCTTGGAAGGAGATCGCAGGAATCAGGCCCTATTTAAAGGAGCCTTGTATCAGTATGATCCTTCTACCTATCAGGTTACATCCATTCCGTTTGAATATAAGGGAGAACAAGTTGTTTTAACCAAGGATATTACACTGACAGTAGTCGATGAGAATCTGAATGTAGGATCTAATGTAACCGGGTGGTCGCAAGGATATCGCTTTAATAAATTCATTATGGATCCCAATGATTTTGGGTTGTATAGTCGCTGTCAAGACAATGATGTTCCGATCTTTCGTTATGCCGATATTTTGCTGACAAAATGTGAAGCTATTCTTCGTGGTGCAGCTGCCACCAATGGAGATACCCCGATGGGATTGTTTAATCAGATACGCTCGTATGTCAATGCGCCAACCATTGATTCGGATCCAACATTAGATGATTTGCTTGATGAACGAGGTCGTGAGTTTTTTGATGAAAACTGGAGACGCAATGACTTAATTCGCTTTGGAAGGTTTGAGGATGACTGGGGTTTTAAAAATACCATCAATCCAACAGCCAAGAGTGATTTTACGAAACGAATATTCCCCATTCCAACTTATGTTTTGAATGAGAATACCAATTGGTCTCAAAATGAAGGTTATTAACTTCATACTTCTTAGTAGATGGAGGAGGTTGCAAAAAACCTCCTCCTCTTATTTCGTTTGTTTTTAGTGCCTTTTAGGTGGGCAGAATAATTTAGGTTGACGTATCAATGCCTCAGAACTGATGCCTGTTCGGTTTTGGAAATGGGGATGTATTTTTCTGTCTCTCATTAATTTCAATAATAATCAATATTTCATATTGCTAATGGTCATACAACGATCTTTCTTCAGGATAATGGGGAGTCTGTTTTTTCTTTCTCTGGGGCTATCCTGTGAGGTGAACAATGACGGAGGAATTTCGGACAGTATATATGCCAAGAAAGTATATCCTCTATTAGGAACGAACCATTCCCGGTGGTTCTTTTTTTCTTCTGCATCGCGCCCCTTTGGGATGGTTAATTTAAGTCCTGATACGGAAATTGATGGCGCCTGGGAAAGTGGGTATAAATATGACAGTGATACTGTAAAGGGGTTTAGTCATATTCATGCGTGGCAGTTGGCTGGTCCATCAATAATGCCTATAAACCCGGATTTAATTGATAAGAGATCAATGTTTCATGATTATTATTCCAGCTTTAATCATCAAACAGAACAGGTATTTCCGGGTTATCATCAGCTTTTTTTGGATAGATATCAAATCAAAGCCGAGCTTACTTCCACGAAACGAGTAGGTTTTCATCGTTACACAAGTGATGGAAAAATCGCTTTGCTTTTTAATCTGAATGGACAATTGGGGCCCAGCTTTATGAATAATGGAATTATTAAAGCACAGGAGCCAACCTTAATAACCGGGCAGGTAACCAATCTGCCCACATTCCGCCGGCCAAAACCCTGTACAGTCTATTTTGCGGCCCAATTTAATTCCCCGATTGAAGACATTGAGCGAGATCCGTCAACCGGTAATTATGTGGTTTATTTTGAAAATCAATTGAGTAAACCCTTGAAGGTGAAATTGGCAATATCTTATACCTCTGTTGAAAATGCAGAGATAAATATGAAAGAGGAATTATCCGGATGGGAGTTTTATCGTGTTGTTAATGAATCGGTCCATGAATGGGATGCTGTACTATCCCGAATTGAAATAGAAGGAGGAACCGAAGAAGAACAACAACGTTTTTATACCGACTTATGGCATGCATTACAAGGAAGACGCATTATTAGTGATGTCAATGGAGCTTATCCCGACAATTTTGGTGACGAATTCAGAATAGGACAACTTCCTCTTAATGATAAAGGAGAGCCATTGTTTAATCATTATAATTCCGATTCGTTTTGGGGAGCTCAGTGGACCCTCAATACACTTTGGGGGTTGGTTTATCCTGAAATGATGGATGAATTTGTTCAATCCCTGATGCAGTATTACCGTGATGGGGGATTGATTCCTCGGGGGCCTTCGGGAGGTAATTATACCTATGTCATGACGGGAGCGTCGTCAAACCCATTTATTATCAGTGCCATTCAGAAAGGGATCGTCAAAGATGACTTGGAAAATATTTATCAGGCACTTAGAAAAAATCAAATGCCAGGCGGTATTATGGAGAAAATTGGCTATGAACATAATACCAATATTGGAGGAGGATTGTTATACTATATGGAAAAAGGATATGTTCCTTATCCGCTTTCAGATGTTATTTATGGATCTCATCAGGATGGGGCTAGTCAAACGTTAGAATATGCATATCAGGATTGGGCCTTGGCGCAGCTGGCAAAAAAAATGAATAAAACGGATGATTTCCGGTACTTTCTAGGGAGGAGTTACAACTATAAAAATTTATTTGATTCAATCAGTGGTTGGATGCGGCCAAAGAATAAAGAAGGCCAGTGGAAAGCAGATTTTGATCCCTATCAATATGAAAATGGTTTTATTGAAGCCAATGGGGCTCAAAATACTTGGTTTGTGCCGCATGATATTGAGGGTCTGAGTCAGTTGATGGGTGGAGATGAAGCCGTATCCTTTCTATTAAACCAGTCTTTTGTGGAGGCTGAAAAACTTGGTTTTACAGCCGGTTCTTCCCATCAAAGAGAGAGGCATCCCGAATTTGTGCGAATACCGATTAATTATGGCAATCAGCCATCTATTCAAACAGCCTTCATCTTTAATTATCTGGGTAAGCCATGGTTAACACAATATTGGTCGCGTAGGGTTGTCGAAGAGGTTTATGAGGACCTAAGTCCCGATCAAGGTTACAATGGAGATGAAGATCAGGGAATGATGGGTTCATTAGCAGTGTTAATGAAAATGGGGTTGTTTTCAATGAAGGGGGGATGTTCATTGGAACCTATTTTGGAGTTGGGGAGTCCTGTTTTTGATCGAATTACCATTCAACTCAATCCTCGTTATTATTCGGGGGAGAAATTAGTGATAGAGGTCAGAAATAACTCAGATCAAAATAGATATATTCAATCAGCCCAGTGGAATGGTAAGGCACTTCAAAATTGGTACGTTTTGCACAATGATATTGTTAAAGGTGGAACGCTGATTCTGAATATGGGCAAAGCGCCCAATGAGCAATGGGCAACTAAATAGAGTGATTGCCTTCACCTGCCAGAAGGGAAATATATTGTGTTTGTATGAATATTGGAGACAGGCATCTCATCTAAAAGGTAAAACAGTAGGGTATTGTGGTCGTTTTTGCAAACAATCTTTTTTATTATCTAAAATAAGTAAATGTATTCATGATGGTGAAAAACAGACTTCTAAAAAATTGGAACTTATTATTGATCTTCCTATTCTTTTTGATGCCTATTCAGGCACAATACTATAAGTTTGTTGACCCACTAATAGGCTCGGAGGGGTTAGGAAATGTTTTTATTGGACCATCAGCTCCTTACGGAATGATAAAACCCGGTCCCGATAACGATGTGAAATCAAATAGTGGCTATTCTGCAGATCCCAATAAGGAAATTTATGGATTTAGTCAGGTTCATGTCAGTGGCACCGGAGGGGGACCCAAGTATGGAAATATTTCGGTGATGCCCTTTTTGTCTGAGGATGGCTCCATTACCTTAGAGCCCACATCACACAGAAACGAAGAACAAGTAGAACTTGGCTACTACAGTGTAAATCTTAGCAGATGGAATATCCAAACGCAAATAACGACCTCTGACAGGGCCGCTTTCTATCATTTCTCCTATCCGCAGGGCGTAAAACGATTTGTAAAGATTGATTTAGGAAAGTTTCTGGGAGAACCGTCAGTTCCTAACCCCGAGGCCCGGGAAGCACAACAATTTGTAAGTTCTGAAATTGAGATTGTTTCCGACTATGAGGTTCGTGGCTACAGTCGTATTCGTGGCGGATGGAATAATGGTGGCGCATATACTGTTTACTTTTCAGCCGTATTTGATCAGCCTTTTACAGAGTTTTCCACCTGGAAGGGAGAGCGCCTGTATCCCGACCAAAAAATTCAGATTGACACGGGGGCAAAAACCGGTGCGATACTGGCCTTTACGGGAGAAACGAATGATGTGCAAATGAAAATGGGTATTTCCTTTTTGAGTGAATTAAAGGCACGGGCTAATATTGACCATGAAATACCTCATTGGGATTTTTCCCGGACCCTAGAACAGGTGCAGCAAAAATGGGAATCGATATTTAAGCGGTTGGAAGTGGAAGAGGATGCCCCGGATGAGCTGAAAAAAATGTTGTATACAGGATTGTATCATACCATGCTCATGCCCGTAGATCGGACTGGCGAAAACCCGCTTTGGGAAAATAACGCACCATACTATGATGATTTTTATGCCATTTGGGATACATATCGTTCTTCAAGCCCTTTAATTACATTGTTAACGCCATCGCGTCAGGTAGATATTATTAATAGTATGCTAGAGATCTATAAACGCGAGGGATATATGCCAGACGCACGTAGCGGAAACCATAATGGACGAACACAAGGTGGTTCAAATGGCGAGGTGGTTATTGCTGATGCTTTTGTAAAGGGGTTGGAAGGAATAAATTATAAACTGGCGTTGGATGCTATGTTGAAAGATGCGACTATCCCTCCCGGAAACAATGAGGAGAAGGAGGGTCGGGGTGGTCTGACTGATTATAACCGGTTGGGATATGTTTCCACCGATTTTGTCCGGGCGGGGAACCGCACTCTTGAATATGCCTATAACGATTATTGCTTAGCTATTGTTGCCAAAAACATAAAACGCAGAGGTGAATACTGGCGGTTTATTAAACAGGCGAATAATTGGCAAAATCTTTGGCGCGATATAGAAGATCACGGTTCCAGAGGTTTTATTATGCCCAAAGATGCCAATGGAAATTGGGTCGACAGCATTCAGTGTGGTACAAAATACGGAAGAACAAGTTATGTCCGCTATACTCCGGTTATGCAAGATTGGCCTATTTGCGTATGTTGGTGGTGCGGCTTTTTCTATGAAGCTAACTCGTGGGAGTATTCATTATCGGTACCTCATGATGTAGCGAAATTGGTGGCGTTGTCAGGGGGAAAAGAGGCTTTTATGAAACGGCTAAATACTTTGTTTGATTTGGGGCTGTATAATGTGGCAAATGAGCCATCTTTTTTAAGTCCAAATCTGTATCACTGGATTGGACGACCCGATTTAAGTAATGAGCGGATTCATGCTATTATCGATAAAAATTACAATTGTACTCCGAGTGGCATTCCCGGGAATGATGATTCCGGAGCCATGTCGTCCTGGCTGGCTTTTCATATGATCGGGTTATATCCGAATGCCGGTCAATCATACTACTTGATAAACGCCCCATATTTCCGCAAAATCACCATACATCAAGAAAATGGTAAGGATTTTATTATTCAGACGAAGAATTTTTCACCTCAAAACAAATTTATTGAATCGGTGCAGTTAAATGGTATTGACTATAACCTATCCTGGATTGAGCACAGTGAAATCGTAAAAGGAGGAACTTTGATCCTTAATATGGGGCCAAAGCCTTCTGACAATTGGGGCAAGGAAATGTTGCCTCCTTCATTGTCGGATAATGAGTTGTAGCAATCCGCAAATGATTCTGATGGATGGATTTTAAATTTTCATATTGTTTGTGATATGGGGTGTTTGGGGAATGTTGCCGGGGAGCTTGGTTGGTAGGCGAATAATAGTGTATAAAAACATTATTTGATACATGAGGAAGATAAATAACGGGCGTTATATTTTTTTGATGATGCTCCTAATAGGGAATTAGAAAGCATCAAAATTGAAGGAGAAGATTCTTCGACACCTTGTGTTCTAAAAGATGTAGTAAATCATATGATTGAATCTTCATCTAATAGAAAAATGAGAAACCAATGAGATCAATATTTTATCATTTAATAATGTTTTTTATCTGTTATGTTCTGGTTGGTTGCTCAACTCAACCAGAACATGATGAGAATGAAAAATCTTCATATGAGTTGATTCGTCGCGTTATTTCAGAGCATGCTGACCAGTTCCTTGTTGAAATAGAAGACACTGATACACTTGATTGGTTCGAGATATCCTCTCAAAAAGACCAAATTGTATTGCGGGGAAACAGTGGCGTTTCCATTGCCTCGGCGTTGTATTATTATTTAAAAGAATATTGTCATTGCCAGATAACGTGGAACGGAACGAATCTGAATTTGCCTGAAAAACTACCTGTTATTGAGGCAAGGATTCGTAAAGAAAGTCCTTATGAATACCGTTACTATCTTAATTATTGTACCTTTAATTACAGCATGAGTTGGTGGGATTGGGAGCGTTGGGAGAAAGAGATCGACTGGATGGCCTTGCACGGAATAAATATGTCGCTGTCCATTACCGGGCAGGAATATATCTGGAATCAGGTGTATCAATCATATGGCTTTAAAAAAGAGGATTTAGATCCATTTTTTAGTGGGCCGGCCTATTTTTCCTGGTTTTGGATGGGAAATTTGGATGGTTGGGGCGGTCCTCTCCCAAAGAGTTGGAAAGAAAGTCATAGAGATCTACAGCAAAAAATAGTTCAACGTGAGCGTGAATTGGGAATTAAACCTGTATTACCTGCATTTACGGGGCATGTGCCTGCATCTTTTAAGAAGTATTTTCCCGATGCAAACCTCAAAAAAACCAATTGGGGCAACGGCTTTGACGATACGTTTATTCTGGATGCTGAAGATCCCTTGTTTGCTGAAATTGGCCGAAAATTCCTTGAACTGCAAACGCAGGTTTACGGAACGGATCATCTTTATTCGGCCGACACCTTTAATGAGAATGCACCTCCTACAGATGATCCAGAATATTTATCACAGTTAAGTAAGAAAATATTTGAAGGTATGACGTCAGCCGACCCGGAAGCTGTCTGGGTTATGCAGGGTTGGTTGTTTTATAGTCATCGCGATTTCTGGAAATCGCCACAAATCAGAGGATTGCTTGGTGCTATCCCTGATGACCGGATGATCATTCTCGATTTAGCGGCAGAAATTGAACCTGTTTGGAAAAGAACGGAAGCGTTTTATGGGAAACATTGGATCTGGAATATGTTGCACAACTTTGGCGGAAATATAAGTATGTTCGGCCGTATTGAGAATGTGGCCCATAATCCTGCAAAAGCCTTACGTGATGAAAATTCCGGACAAATGAAGGGGATTGGATTAACCATGGAAGCCATTGAGCAGAATCCGGTTTTATATGAATTAATGACCGACAATACATGGCGCGATACGCCGATTGATCTTGATGCATGGTTAAAGAGGTACATTAAAAACCGATACGGAACAACCACTCAGGAATTGGAGGAGGCATGGAATATCTTGGTTCAAACGGTATATAATGGGAAAACAATCAGAGACGGGGCTGAATCCATTATTGTTTCCCGACCAACTTTTGATGGATATAGAAGATGGGCCCGTACCAAATTAAACTATGCACCTGCAGATTTGCTGCCATCGTGGGATTTGTTTGTCAGATCGATTGCTAGGTGTGAACAATATGATGGATTTCTATACGATTTAGTGGATGTTACCCGGCAGGTTTTAGCCAATTATGCATTGCCCTTACAACAACAGATTTCGCTGGCTTATAAAAATGATGATAAGGCCAAATTTGAACAATATAGTAAGGCGTTTATTGCACTGATTGATGATATGGATCGGTTGCTGGGCACCCGTAAGGATTTTTTGCTGGGGCCATGGCTTGCCGATGCTCGTAAGTGCGGTTTTACGCCCGGAGAAAAAGAGTTGTATGAGCAAAACGCCCGTAATTTGATAACATTATGGGGCGACGCCAATAACCGTTTGCACGAATATAGTAACCGCCAATGGAGCGGACTGTTAAGTGATTTTTATAAACCTCGATGGGAGCAGTTTTTTGATCAGGTTCGAACTCATTGGGGGCATTTTGATCAAAATGACTTCGACGAAAATATAAAGCAATGGGAATGGCAATGGGTGTTGTCAAAGAAAGAATTTCCCGTTAATCCTCAGGGTAACTCAGCTGAAATAGTTGTTGAATTGTATAAGAAATATAGGGATAAGATAATTCCTTTAACCAATATGCAACCTCAAATAGATTACAATTATTAATATGGAGGGAATTATAATCAACAAGCAGGAGCGTTTTCTTTCGTTGGATGTGTTTCGAGGGCTGACTATAGCCTTAATGATTCTGGTCAATACCCCGGGAACAGGAGCTGAAATTTATGGATTTTTAATCCATGCTCCATGGATTGGATTTACCTTGGCCGATTTGGTTTTTCCTTCCTTTCTGTTTGCAGTGGGAAATTCAATGAGTTTTTCCATGCGAAAAATGAAGCTTGCTACAGCTAGGGGGTTGTGGCTTAAGATTCTTAAGAGAACTATCGTTATTTTTTTGTTGGGATACTTAATGTATTGGTTTCCTTTTTTTAAGCTTGGAGAAGGTGGCGATTTGATTCTGAAGCCTATTTCTGAAACCAGAATAATGGGAGTGCTTCAGCGGATAGCTCTTTGTTATTTTTTCGCATCAATACTTATCTTTTATCTATCCAAAAGAGCTGTTATCATTTTTTGTATTGGGATTCTTTTTGGTTATTGGGGTATTCTGTATTTTTTTGGAGATCCCGGGGTGGAATATGAGATGGCTACCAATGCCGCGTCAAAGTTTGATTTATCGATTTTGGGGTTGGGGCATATTTATAAAAAAGATTGTATCCCCTTTGATCCGGAAGGATTGTTGAGCACATTACCTTCCATCGTGAATGTTGTAATGGGCTATATGGCCGGAGTATTTATACAACGGAAGGGCAAATCTTTTGAAGGCGTTGCAAAACTTTTAATGGTTGGATTTGCATTGACCGCATTGGCAGTATGGTGGAATTTAGTTTTTCCAATTAGCAAAAAATTATGGACAAGTTCTTTCGTGCTTTACACTGTGGGCCTGGATTTATCGATTATGGCTGTTCTGATATATATACTTGAGATTAAGAAAATCAGAAAAGGAATTGTGTTTTTCGATGTGTTTGGCAAAAATTCTTTGTTTATTTACCTGTTTTCCGAATTGTTTTTTGTCACCTTATGTCTGATTCCTGCTAGAAATGGGTTAAATATATTTGAATGGGTCAGTGAAAGGATTTTTCAAACTATAACACCTGGTGCATTGGGTTCACTACTAACCGCAATCGTTTATATGTTAATTTGTTGGATGTTGGGTTTGGTGCTGCATAAAAGGCACATATATATTAAAATATAGTCAATGGTTTGATTTATATTCCATAATTTTAGATTGGATTTCCAATCAAATTAAGTTCTATGAGAGTAATAGTTTGCATTTTTTTTATATTCTCAGTTTTGTTCTCAACAAGTCTTTATGCGGAAGATTTTAAGCTGGAGCATTATAGTAGGGAAAATGGTCTTTCGCATAATTCTGTACGTCATATCGTTCAGGATAAATTTGGATTGCTTTGGTTAGGAACATTTAAAGGGCTGAATAGCTTCGATGGACATCGTTTTACCCCTTATTTGAGTAACTCAAAATCGAGAAATGGAATCCAGGATGATGATATTACCGCCTTAATTCTGGACCAAGATTCGGACGTAATGTGGATTGGAACACGAGGTGGACTCACTAAATTTAATTTAAAAACCCATCAGTTTACTACATTTCTACATGAAAAAGATGATCCTAACTCCATACCCGATTCCGAAATTAGATCGATATATATTGATAAATTTAAAAGGATATGGGTTGGCACCAAAGATCATGGATTGTGTATTTTGGATGAAAAAAACAGAACGTTTTTAAGGGTGCCTCTGGACGAATCTTTGTACATCAAATCGATTTTTGACGATTTAAATGGTCATATATGGATTGGGAGTTTTGAAACTGGCGGAATTTCGAAGATAACGTTGGGTGATAATGGCGAAATTCTTAATATTCAGTCTTATGATTTGTCGGTGCGGGAACTGAATGTTGTTAATCCGTATATCTATTTTATTTGTCAGGATTATAAGTCTGATTTGTTTGTGGGAACTCGAGAAGGCCTTTTTAAATGGAATAAGCAAGATGATATTTTTGAGCTGCAACCAATCCATGATTCAATATTTCGGGAAACCATAGGTCCCTATTTTACGTGTATTGCCCGAGCCCCGGATGGAAAATACTGGTTAGGCACCATTGGTGGTATCGTCGTTTGTAATAGATTGGAAGATATTTCGGAGGGTGATTTTCAATGGTATTACACCAAACAATCGGAAAAAACATCATTGGTTGATAATTCCATCTCTGCGCTCTATTTTGACAATTCTGGACTACTCTGGATCGGAACCGATAATGGGTTAGATAAATATGATCCCTTTAGAAATCAGTTTAAAACCATTAATTCATTTTCTTTAATCGTTGATGGGCGGATTCCGCGGATTTCAGATTATGCCAAAACGTATGACGATAAATTAATTGTGGCGACTCACAATAGTGGATTGTTTATAAAGGAGAATAATCAGTTTAAAAAAATTAAGATTGTTAATAATGACGTGTCTGGTATTTACACACCGGATGGCAAGATTTTTTATTGTGGTTTATGGTCAGGTAAAGTGGTTGTTTACAATTATATTAAGAATACTTCTAAGCTATTGGATGTTGGGTTTAAGCCCGTTCCTGTTTTTGCGTTTAAAAAATTGGCCAACGGTCATATAATAATGGGCTCTCATGGCAGTGGTGCTGTTATTCTAAAGCCTCACGGTTTTAGTTTGGATTATACGCTTCAGCGGAAGTTTCCCAATATTGCGATTAACCAGGTGACCGTTTCCAATGATGGTCTAATATGGATTGCTACGGAAAATGGCGTGATAACTTTTAATCCGGAAAATAATCAATCCAAGGTTTATGTTTCAAAAGATGGTGAAATTGAAGGGCTAACGAGTAACAGTGCAAAGGCTGTTTGCATTGATGATTCGGGGACTGTCTGGGTGGCAACTCGGATGGGCCTAAACTTTTATCAAGAAACCATTGATGACTTTATGCATGTAAAAAGGCCCAGTGAATTGCGTGAAAACTGGATTACCGATATTGTAAAAGGTAAAGATGGCCTCTTGTGGTTAAACTTTAACAATGGACAGGTTGGGCGATTTAATCCTCATGATAATAGCCTGAAAACATATGATGTTGGAAGTGGTAATAGACTGGATGTTTTTAGTAATAAAGGTTTTTTGTTATATAAGGATTCGGTTGTTTATATTACGGGTAAAGATGAGATCATATATTTTACAATTAACGGTCTTAAGGAAAATTTGAGGTCTGACCCTCCATTTATTACTGAAGTAAAGGTTCAGAATAAAATGGTGTTGCCGGGGGAGCAGATTAAAGGACAGGTTGTTTTGGATGAAAATATTAATTATTCACGTCTTCTGGAGCTGGAATATGTGAACAGGAATTTTTCATTATCCTTTTCTTCTCCATCATATGCAAATTCCCGTTTGAATAAATATGAGTATATGCTTGAGGGATTCGACGAAGAATGGATCACTGTGGATGGAAATTCAACAACGGTTCAATACACCAATCTATATCCCCAAGAATATACTTTTAAAATAAGGGCTGCAAATAGCAGTGGATATTGGAGTGAGCTGTCCACTTATGAAATAAAAATTCATCCTCCTTTTTGGTTGACCCCTAAAGCCATCATACTGATTTTTCTCATTCTGATAGGGGTAATCTATTTTGTTTATAGGCAGTTGAGAAAAAGCTGGATGTTAAAGCATGCGTTGTTGGTGGAGAAAGTTCACCGTGAAAGGGAAGAGAAACTGAATGAGGAAAAATTACGCTTTTTTACTAATATTTCCCATGAATTTAGAACGCCGATTTCTTTAATTATTGGCCCCGCCAAACAGTTGGCCGAAGATGGATTAACCACAGATTTTCAGAAAAGCCGGGTGCAACTAATTCTTCAGAACTCCAATCGGTTGTTTAATCTGGTCAATCAGCTTCTGGATTTCAGAAAAGCGCAGAATGGAGAGCTGAAACTTAAAGTTTCTAAAACTGATGTTATTACAATTACACAAACTATTTTTCTTTCATTTGAGGGATTGGCCAAAGAAAAGTCTATTAATTATCATTTCAACTGTGAATATGATGAGATTTCAGGTTGGATTGACACAGATAAATATGACAAGATATTGTGTAATCTATTGTCCAATGCGCTAAAGTTTACGCAAAAATATGGGAATGTGAGTCTGTTTCTGGGCCTCAAAAACACTGAAAGAGGAGTAAAAAAACTAATTGTTGAGGTTAAGGATGATGGGATTGGAATTCCTGAAGAAAGTCAAAAAAAAATATTTACACGATTTTTTCAGGTTGAAAGCAGTAAAGAAGAACATACTGGTACCGGAATCGGTTTATCGTTGGTGAAATCATTGATTAAAGTTCATAAATCCGATATACAATTACATAGTACTCCAGGGAAAGGGAGTGTGTTTACCCTTGAAATTCCCATTGATAAGGAGTTTTATGATGAGAATGAGATCTTTGATTATGAAAAAGTGCCTGTAAAATCAATGCCGCCTTTGGACCAAAAGGTTGAGAAAAAAAGTGGCTCTACCGAATTTAAAGAGAAAGTTTTAATCATAGATGATAATCAGGAGTTACGAGATTATATTGCTGATTGTTTGTCAGAAAATTACAGGGTTTATAAAGCTGACAACGGAGAAACAGGGCTGCAAATTTGCCGACAGATAAAACCAATTATTTGTATCGCCGATGTAATGATGCCGGTCATGGATGGCTTTGAATTATGCAGAACACTAAAAAATGACGAGCGAATAAGTCATATTCCGGTTATTTTATTAACGGCACTTAGCAATAGTGAAAACCAAATAAAAGGATATAAATTAGGTGCTGATGACTATTTAACCAAGCCGTTTGATCCATCTCTTTTAAATAGCCGTATTCAGAATATTGTGGAGACTCGCTCGAGGCTTAAAAAAACCTTCTCCGGTGATATTGAAAGTTCTGTTGATCTGTTAACTCACTCTCCGGTTGATGAGGAGTTTTTGAATAAATTGACTTCAATTATCAACAGCAATTTAAGGGAAGAGAACTTGACCAGCAAATTTTTGTGTTCTACCCTGGGAATTAGTTCTTCAAGCCTTTATCGGAAAGTCAAAGAGTTGACGGACCTGTCTCCAAATGAATTTATTAGAACCTTAAGGTTGAAAAAGGCGGTTCAGTTACTTCGTTCGGGACGAAATAATGTTTCTGAAGTTTCCGACATGGTGGGCTTTAACGATCCCTATTATTTCAGTAGATGTTTTAAAAAACAATTTGGATTTCCGCCAAGTGATTTATTGTGAAATGATTGATAAATATCCCATAAAAGTAGTTAAGCTATATGAAGAATTTTAAATCTGTTTTAAGTCTGTTTTTTTTGGTGTTAATGGTGAGTTGTAAGGTGGGGACAAATACTGAAAAATTGTTTAATATCGTTGACTATGGTGCCGTCGCTGATGGTGTAACCGATAATGCAGTTGCCATAAAAAAAGCGATTGATGCCTGTGCCCGGTCGGGCGGGGGTAAAGTGATAATTCCCGGAAATGGCGTGTTCCTGTCCGGACCATTTGACTTAGTCTCTGAAATGGAACTGCATGTAGAAGCGGGTGGCACATTACTGGCAAATCCAGATACTTCAGTCTATGTCAAGAGTGCTTTTCGTGAAAATCAAGGAGAAGGAACAGTCTGGATTGGTGGAGAAAACCTCCATGACGTAGCCATTACAGGCCTAGGTATTATTGACGGAAATGGCATTAAATTCATGGGGGAAGAGTTGGAAGATTCCTATGAGCTTTTGCCCTTTGAGGTTAAGGATCCCCGTCCACATGTATTGACCCTTGTAAATGTACATAAAATACGGATTGAGAATGTCACCTTCAGGAATTCTGCTTATTGGACTGTTCATTTGATTGGATGTGACGATGGCGTTATTAATGGAGTTACTATTGATAATAGTTTGAAAATCCGGAATAGTGATGGGATAGATTTAGATCATAGCAAGAACATCCGTATTAGTAATTGCAATATTAAAAGTGGTGATGATAGTATTTGTTTAAAAAACAGAAGAGAATTCAAAGAGTATGGAGGGTGTGAAAATATAGTTGTTACCAATTGTCTAATGAGCTCGCGCTCGTGCGCCTTCAAAATTGGATCGGAAAATATGGATACCATTCAAAATGTAACTGTGAACAATTGTACGATCCTTGAAAGTAACAGAGGTATAGGTATTCAAAACCGAGATGAGGGTGTGGTGCAAAATGTGCTGTTTTCAAATATCATTGTTGAAAGTCGGTTTTTTAGTGATGTATGGTGGGGGAAATCGGAACCCATATATATAACGGCCTATCGTAGAGCAAATATTGATCATAAAGATGCCGGTTGGAGATTTCCGGAAGGAGCCACGGAAGGATTTGTTGGGCAAGTGAATGACATAACATTTAGGAACATTCAATGTCGTTCCGAAAATGGAATCTATGTGAGTGCAGAATCACCGGACAAAATCAACCATATTTTGTTTGATGGTGTTTCTGTTGTTTTAAATAGAGTTACAGCTTATGAAGGTGGAATTTATGATCGCAGACCTTGCGAAGGAGAAGGGTTGGTCAAAGCAAAAACTTCTGCTTTTTTTATTGATAACGCGAATGATGTTTTGGTTCGTGACTGTGATATTCGTCTTGGGGCAAATCCGCCTTTAAATATGGGCGAGTTGGTGCATCGATAAACGTATCCAAACGTTTAATTATAAACCGTTAACCTGTTTGGATTGATGGCACTAGTATATTTAAAGTTTGTTGGTAAAATGGTCTGTCTGTGAAGCACGGAAAATGTGTTTTCTCTCAAATTTTTGAGTTCTTAATTCAATCTATCTTTTGATAAGTTTGTAAGGATGTGTAATGGGAACAGTCTGTCAAATATTTTTCTTTTAGGAATTCTCAGTTTTGTTTGCACCTAAATCAACCAGCGTTAGCAGACAGACCATTTGCCGTGCTGCATCACGATCCTGCCGGTGAGATTTATACCGATTTTGCCGGCAATCAACTCCCTAAATGGATTTACTAACTATTTAATCTTTTTTGTAGGTTGTTGGGAAACTATAATTAAAGTGGGGCATATTGAAACATTATGGACAAATGGTTGTCAGTGTATTGTCTTTAAAATGCCGGGTTAGGGCATTCAGTTAAAACTGATTGTTTGTTTAATCAATTAACTTCAACTCTCATAGAATCTCTTTCGTTATAATATATCGTGCATGACTCGTTTTGTTAACGTCATCAGTTTCATAGTTCATGGCAAAAAAATAGGGCTTATCATCTTTTTCCAGATACCCAACAAACCACATAAGATAATGTGTATCGGATAAAATTCCACAACCTGTTTTGCCACTTAATTTATCATTACGGTTTTGGTCCGAAACAAGAATGTCTTAAACCCGAATAATGCATTATAACTTCGTCGTGAGAATTAAAAGTGCAATCCATCAAGAACTGGTTGAAATGAGGCATAGCCCCGCTATGTTGAATGGAAACAAGTTAGCTTGCGACTTGATTGGCAGCAATTTTAATTCGTAATAGATTTTCTAATGCATTTTTCGGGTTTAACAATGTTAATAGATCTTCGAGATATTTTAGGTAATTGATAATTGTAGAATTTTTTCAAAAAATCAATTTGCCGGTTTGCACTTAGGTGAAATGGTCCGGCCAACCAAAATTGCGCTGGCGGGTCGTTCCGAGTTAATGGTATCAATATTATCCTGATATTTATGCCAAATTGCTCTGCAATATTGATAAAAACCCAAATGCGGAATGTTAAACTGCTGTTTTAAATTCTGATCCTGATTCCATTGTTTCTGTGGCTTCACCATCTCATCCCACTCGATTATTTGGTTTGTTTCGTTACCGACCCTTTCTTCCAATGCAATCAATGAATTGGTTATTTTAATCGTTGATGCAGGTATATCTTCTGAAGCACCTGGTTCTGAATTGTATTTGATGTATTCGTTATCATTCTGATTGTAAATAACAAAACATCCATTCATCCCATATTTTTTAAAGATCGGTTCGAAGTTTTTTGTAATCACATTTTGTGAATATCGGTTTGGAAAATTATTCCAAATTCTATTGTTAGAAAAATATATTTCATAGTGTTTTGGAAAATTTATCGAGTCCTGGTATGCTCAAAATGTTATATCTCCGTCCTCAAATTGATTCCTTGGTTGGTTTCCACAGAGTTAATGCCCGGCCCTGAATCGTCAGTCCCTATCTTTATCAGTAAGTTCATTTGGCGGGATGATGATTGGTGGGCTGTGGCTTAATGTGCAACCGTCGGATATTTTATTATTCTTTTTTTCTCAATCTAAATTTTTTCCATGCGTAAATGGTCAATGCCATTAATATCCAAAATGGCCAAATTTTTACCAGGAATACAATAAAATCTATGAATCCGAACCATCCATTAGCTATGGCATGTATGAATCGGTTAGTAAATTTATCGCGTTTTACAGGTTGGTATTTGAAATCTTTAGGTTTTGAAATTTCCAGGTGCAGGGTGCTGTAATCTATCAGGTCATTCAAGTACTCAAGTCGCCCAGTGGTGCTTTCGATCTCTTCTTCAATTTTGCGGATTTTGTCTTCAATTTCGAGGATGTCTTTAACCGTCTTGGCTTTTGTCAGTAATTCATTGTATTTTTTAAGATAATTTTTTTTGTTCGCGAGTCTGGTTTCTAAATCAATAAATTCTTCCGTAACATCTCTTGCATCAATTTCTTTATATTTTATTTCTCCGTTCCCTTCTTCAACTTGAGCAATGAATTTTTCAAAGTAATGGCTTGGGATCCTAATCTTCAGGTTGTAAGATATTTCTCTTTCTGTGTTATTTAAACGTTCGCTTGCGTAATATCCTTCGAATCTTTCGACTAAAGAATCCACATGTGTTTTTGTCCGTTCCAATTCCTGTACTTCCACACCCAAACGTCCGTCTTTAATGATTTTCTTTTTAATTACCTCCTTTGTTGTTTCAATTGGAGATAACGGAGGCGGTGGCGGGGCAACAAGGTCTTGTCTTATTGCCGGAAATATTTCTTCTTCTGTCAATATTTCATCGGCAATAAATCCGGCATGGTCAGATTGGTTCTGGTGACAGGAAGTTGTGAGAAATGCAACAAATAGAATAAAAATTGAATTTTTCATGAAATGAGGTTTTTATCGTCAAAATATATTTCTAAGCTCTTTTATGTTTTAACGGTAGTATGGACAAGCCATATTATTTTTCTTCTTTTCAAGTTTAAAAAAAATATATGCCAACCAAACTCATCGGGGGTGGAGCTAACCCAATCTGTATAATTGGAATTAGTCCGTTTGTGATTTTTGTTTATGGGGGTAAATAATATTCTTAGATTCTCTTCTTACTTACCCCCCTTTTTCTTCTGATACTGTGACGGAGTCATTCCAAATTCTTTTTTAAAGGAAGTTCCGAAATAGCTAACATCTTTGAATCCGCACCGGTAGGCGATTTCCGAAATGGAAAGGTTATTTTCTTCGAGCATTTCTGAGGCTCTCATCATTTTCATTTTTCGAATAAAGGTGTTGGGGTTGATGTTGAGGAATTCTGAGGTTTTACGATAGAGCATAGAATTGCTCATGGACAATTTAACGGCGAGCATTTTTACCGAAAAGTCGGGATTGGAGAGATTCTCTTCAATAATTTGTCTGGCATGGGCCATAAAGTCGTTTTGCTCTTTGTCGCCGTTATGGTCGAACTTTTTCAGCATTGATAGGGTCCGTTTTTGTTTCTCCAATAACGCTTCAATACGTGCCAGCAGAGTGTTCAGATTAAAGGGCTTGGTGATATAGCTGTCAGCTCCTGCGCGGTATGCTTCAGCACGTTCTTCTTCTGATGTTTTCGCGGTGAGCAGGATGACGTTCATCGTTGCCGTAGCTTCATTTTTTTTGATTTTACGGCACAGTTCAACGCCGGTCATAGTGGGCATGAGCATATCTGTTATGATGAGGTTCGGTTTTTTGTTGAGGGCGGTTTCGTATCCAATTATTCCGTTGGGGGCTTCAATAACGGTGAAAAAGGTTTCAAGGCTACTTTTCAAAAGCTTGCGAAAATCGGCATTATCTTCTACAATAAGGACTACCGGTTTGTTGTCGAAGGACTGTTGAAGGTTCTTGATGCGCAGAAGTGTTTCTTCCTCCACCTCTTCCGGTTCCATAAATGTGACGGAGGTTTGGTTTTCATTGTTTTCTATGATCTCTGACCTGAGGAAAGCTTTTTTGTTGACGGGCAGAGAGAAAGATATGGTGGTGCCTTTGCCTGGCTGGCTTTTCAGATGAATGGTTCCTTTGTGGGTTTCAACCATGGCCTTGGTGAGGGCAAGGCCGATCCCAAAACCTTCCGACTTTTTGGCGCTGCTGTCAACCGACTGATAACGGTCGAAGATTTTGGTTTGTAGATGATGCGGAATACCTCGTCCTGTATCTTCAACCTGGAAGCAAGCAAGCGTTTGGTGGCCCGATCTTTTTAGAGACAAATGCAATGTTATGGTTCCTTCCTGAGGGGTATTCTTAAACGCGTTGGACAATAAGTTGTAAAGAATGATGTCGAGTTTTTCCTGATCAAACCACAGATTGGATTCGGGACAGTTGATTTTGCATTGGAAATCAATCTGTTTTTTTCGTGCCAGGGGAATAAAGTTGTCGCAAATATTTTGTGTAAATTGGTTGAGATTTCCGCTGTTGACATAGAGCGGCAGTTGTTCCATTTCAGATTTGCTATAGTACAAAAATTGTCGGTTGAGTCGGTTGAGCCGATTGATGTTTCTTTCGGCCAAAGTAAGATCTTTATTTTGTGGGACTTTGCGAGTGCTTTTCCAGTCTTCAATCAGAAATGAAAGGATACTCAGAGGTGTGAGAAATTCATGAGAGATATTAGCAAATAGGCTTTGTTTGAATTGGTTAAGTTTTTCTGACTTTTGTCTTTCCAGATGTTCCATTTTCAGGGCCTGTTTCACCCTTTGGTTATTACGTTCCATACGAAAAATCAAAAGAATAAAACCTCCGAAGATGAGTGCATAGGCGGTAAAGGCCCACCCGGTTTTATATGGTGCCGGTCTTACTTTAATAAAGAGTAATTCGGCGACTGGATTCCAGTGTCCTTGGCTGTTAGAACCTTTAATCTGGAGTGTGTAATTTCCCGGTTTTAGGTTGGCATAGTTAAGTGTTCGCATTTTGGCATCCAAGATTCTCCAACCCTCTTCCAGCCCTTCAAGTCGTACCGCATATTTATTGTTTTCGGGTTGCGAAAACGAGAGTGCGGCAAAGGTTACCGAGAAACTGTTTTTCAGATGGTTCAAGATGAGAGGGTGATCAGGTGTCGTGTTGCCGGAAACCGTTTTGTTCATCACCTTTACATCGGTGACTACTACTGGCGGAATAAAGCTGTCCGGATTAATGTTTTGTGGATTAAAACAGTTGAAACCATGATTCCCTCCAAAATACAGAAAACCACGTTCGTCTTTAAAGGCGGCTCCTTTGTTAAATATATTTCCTTGTAAACCATTTTCCTTAAGGAAATAATTCGAACGAACGGAATCTTTTGTGAAGGTCATCTTTGTTAAACCTCGATTGGTGCCCACCCATAGATTATTCTCATCATCTTGCTTAATGGCATAAATAATATCTCCGGCCACATGAGAGGCAAATGAGGTGAACTTCTGATCTTCGTCATCCCATTTAAAGAGTCCACCTCCACCGGATCCCACCCATAGGTGATTGGCGGCATCTTCGAAGAGAGTTAGGATATGATCCGTTATCAAGCCATTTTTCTCTTTTTGTGCTGCCTGAAACTGTTCAAAGAGCAAAGGGTAGTGTTTTTTTATGTTTGATTTAGAGTGATTAAGCCCTCCATCGAAGGTGGCCACCCATAGCTCACCCCGGTGATTAAGAAGAATTTTGGATATGCGGTTGCTGCTAAGAGATTTGAGATTATCCTCTTCCGAGGCATATCTGACAATAATGAAATGACGAAAACTTTCAGGGCTCGAAGGAACGATTTTATATAATCCGTTTTCGGAGCCTATCCATATGTGACCAAAGGGATCTTCCTGAATATCCGAAATCTCGCGCGAAGGGAAATTGTATTGAGGATTGTTTTTGTTGATGATGAGATATTCCCCGGTTTGAGGATTTACTTTAATGAGGCCCAAGTAGCGGGTCCCAAGCCAAAGATTACCTTTGGAATCCCAAAGAAAACAGTTTACTGTATTGAGTTCATTGGGGAGCTCTTTAAAACCAGGCATTTGATTGAAACGGGTAAAAGATTGATCTTGTAGATTGTAAAGACCAAACCCTTGACTTTTAACTCCAATGAGCAAATGTCCTTCAGGGGTTTTTGTAATGGAGGTCACCGACTGGGATCCTTGTGGAGAGAGTAAATCGTAGATGTAGAAAGTGTTAAATAGTTTGATTTTATTGTCAATTTTGTTAATGCCCCCACCTGAAGTGCCTGACCATATCAGTCCTGATGCATCACAAAGAATGGTGAAAGCTTCATTGTGAGAAATCCTGTGGTGATTGCTTTCAGTGTTAAATGTCAGGAAAGTGGGGTTGGGTTGTTTTGGATTTTTTACCCGTGATAGTCCGTTTGGTGATCCTATCCATAGATTGCTGTCTTTGTCAAAGGTCAGATCAAAAATAATATTATCTGTAGAAGACATATCCGATTGACTGAGCAGCAATTGCTTTTTTATCACCAAGGAATCTTTTTTTAGAGAGAAATAAATTACACCATCCCCCCATAGGCCTAGCCAGTACTCGTTCGTTCCACTTTGGGTCATGGAGAAGGGAGAAAAATGGTTGATTTCGAACGGTATATCTGATTTTGTCCACGATTTGACAAAGGTTCTGGTATGATCTATCAGTGTCAGTGATCCTTGCCACGATCCAATCCAAATATTGTCTTGGTCATCCCTGTAAATATGGGTTATCCAGTCAGAGTTTATGCCCGTTTCTTTTTGTGCAGTGCTGTACCTGCCTATGATACCCGAAAGAGGATCCAATACATCAACTCCGTCGCCTGAGCTGCCGATCCAAATTTTGTTGTGTTTATCTACAGCAAGGGTGTTAATTACATCGTAGGATAGTGTATATGGGGCCGGTGATTTCGTATTATAAAAGGTAAATGTTTCCTTTTGCTGATCTAAGCGTGCAACCCCCCGATCAGTGGCACACCATAAATAACCTTCGGAATCCTCATCTATGGCATTGAACGAGTTGGTGATCAGCCCTCGGTTGTGATGCAAGGCGATGGAATAAGTTTTGAGAACATATCCGTCATAGCGGATGAGGCCTTCAGTCGTGCAGAACCAGATAAAACCTTTGGAATCCTGAAAAACATCTCTAACATCGTCGGAGGGTAGTCCCTGATTACTACTGATGACATCAATAACGTAATTGTCCTGCATCTTTTCTGCCAATAGAAGGTTCTGGAAAACTACTAATAGGGCAATGAATAACAGACCTGAGACTTTTAATTTGTTACCGGTAACACTCATATTATTTACGTGTGTTTCTATATGGATGGTTGATTTATGTATAAACATTGGTATTGTCTAACCATTTATCCATAGAAGTAAACTAATCTACATGATTCTTTCCTAGATCGAATAACACCTAAGTAATTGTTAAAATTTCTTTTTTGTCCCTTATATATTGGTCAAATGTACGAAAATATATGAATGATATTTTGTGTAGTTGTGTAAGAGACATTAAATCAGATGGATAAAAAATGTTGTAAATGATGCTTTATTTGGAGTGGCGAATAAAAATCAAAGATATATGAATAAAAAACAAGGATAAAGAGAATGGATATTAACTTATTTTGATGGTGTTGTTTAAAATTTAACAATTCAATTCATGCAAAGAGTTTTATTAATGTTGGTGATTTTGGCTTGGCCATATCTGGGAGTCTTTGGTCAAGTACAAAATAAAGTATTATTAAAGATTGAACCGAATCAAGAATTTCAGGTTATACATTCATTTGGGGCCTCGGATGCCTGGCGGTGTCAGTTTATAGGCCAATACTGGCCCGAGAGCAAAAAGCAGCAGATGACCGAGTGGTTGTTTAGTAAGGAGTTGGATAAGAAAGGGAATCCTTTGGGAATAGGTCTGTCAATGTGGCGCTTTTATCTTGGAGCAGGAAGTTTGGAGCAGGGTGACAGTAGTGGCATCGTGAATCCCTGGCGTCGGTCCGAATGTTTTTTGACCGCTGACGGCACTTACGACTGGAGTAAACATGCGGGTCAGCAGTGGTTCCTAAAACAAGCTCATCAATATGGAGTGGAAAACACCATGGCGTTTTCCATTTCTGCCCCTGTCAATTATACCCTTAATGGAAAGGCTTTTTCCCCTGCCGGTCGAACTTCTCTGAATATAAAGGATGATAGGCTTGATGATTACGCACATTTTTTGGTGAAGGTGTGTGAATACTTTGAGAAGAAAGGACTAGGCTTTGATTATTTAAGCCCTTTCAATGAACCACAATGGAGCTGGAGTAACCCCACGCAAGAGGGAACACCTGCCACCAATGAAGATCTCTTCTTGTTTTCATACCTGCTTAATCATCAAATGCAACAACGTGGCTTGAAAACTCAACTGGCATTAGGAGAGGCTGCAGAATATAAGTTCCTTTATGAGAAATTGGATGATTATATTGGTAGCTCGGACCAGTTTAAGGAGTTTCTTTATCCTCATAGTCCATTCTACATCGGACAATTCAGCCATGCCGCTCCCTTATTTTCTGCCCATAGCTATTTCACTACCTGGCCTGTGGAAAAACTGATCGATGTGAGAAAAAAGGTTCGGGAGAGTCTCGACCAGATTAATCCAAATATGGAATTCTGGCAAAGTGAATTTTGTATCTTAGAAAGAAACGACGATATAAAAGAAGGAAACGGACGCGATCTGGGGATGGGAACAGCTCTGTATGTAGCGCGGGTCATCCATTACGATCTTACAATTACCAATGCTACCTCTTGGCAGTGGTGGACCGCCATCACTCAATGTGATTACAAAGATGGGCTTATCTATATAGATAACGGGAATAACGGTATTCCATCCCAGCAACATCCCGATAATGAAAAACTAAAATATGACGGTCATTTTCACGATTCTAAACTGTTGTGGGCACTTGGAAACTATTCACGATTTGTACGTCCCGGAATGGTTAGGGTGAATGTAGATATTGATGACAATAGAAGTATATATGAAGAGGCTACTTCGTTGATGGTATCAGCCTATAAGAATAATGTTTCCAATGAAATGGTATTAGTGGCAGTTAATTATGCTGAACAGGAATATGAGCTTTATATTGAGGAAGATGGAATGTTTGAAAAAGAAGTGAAAACATATGTTACTTCCGAGGATCATGACTTGGCATTTTTCAAAAGTCGTTTAGACCATTTGGTAGTCCAACCCAAAAGTGTTAAAACGTTTGTTCTTAAGTTTAAGTGATTGAATGTATTGTGAAATAGGTTGTTGTATTTATTAAAATAGCTAAAAATACATAATTTAAAATGTGGGTTTATGAAGAAAAATGTTTTTAGTTGCATGATGTTATCCACGTTACTCCTTTTGGGAATAATCAATTGGGGGTGTGATGATAACAATGAAAAGACCTGGAGCGTTGATAGCGATCCGGTATTGGAATTGAAGGCTGCAGAAATTCATTCTGAACAAGGGCGTACCATCAAGATAGAGGGTGTCGTTAAAGATGAAGTAGGGATTAAATCTATCAATTTGAATATTGATGATTGGTATTTAGATAGGGATATCCGTGTTTCAGCTAATGATTCGTTGGTGAAAGAGTACGATTTATGGTACGACTTTAAAGTGCCTAAGGATGCTGCGGACCAAGAGCATACCATTCAGATTACGGTTTATAACATGGGCGATCGGTCGGTTAGTGAAACCGTGAGTGTTTATATGGATGGTGATTTTGTGTCTCCTGTGCTTGACCTGCAAAATCCGGTCGACGGATTAACCCTGGCACCTGAAGGCGAGATTCCTGTTGAAATTTATGCCCTTCTGAGTGATTCGCGTCAGCTCGGCTATTTTGTGGCCAAAGAGAGCTCTATCAATTTCTATGATAGTATTTCCTTTATGGGGACTGGAGCTTTGAGCTTTGAATACAATAGCACTGCCACTCTTCCGGCAGAGATAGGAGAATATAATTTTGAATTTGTACTGGCCGATAGCGCCGGGAATGTGGTCGGAGAAAGTCGTTTGGTGAAAGCCTCCTACGACTTTGATAAGCTTTATCTGGCAGATGTGGAAACCGATGAAGAATTAACTTCCGATTTATTTGGAGTGCCTATGTTGATTTCGAAAACTGCCCCTTATAATTTCGAAGCTAAGTATTATTCCGAGGCTCCAGGAACTAAAGTGCGTTTTATACCACAAACCACAAGCTTTAAGCCTCATTGTTACGGGGTGGACCCGGAAGATCCTTCCAAGCTTATCAATGATTCCGAAACTGCTTTACCTATCGTATTGGATGGAAAGGGGTATTACCGCATAACCCTCAACCTGGAAAATCTCTCCTACGAGGTTGAGTCGTATGAGCCCGAAGATTGGTATTTCGAGCCCAAAATGGAATATCCAGATGATGATTCTTACATCGAAACAGAGTATGTCGGGAAACTTGGTCTTGTAGGAAAAGGCTTTCCTGAGTATCCAGACCAGAATTGGGCAACTTGGGCTTCGATTGAATTTGATCGAGACCCGGACAATCCCTACCGATTTTATAAAACGCTGGATATGGAGGGCGATGTGGAGTTTATTTTCCAACCTGAGCATCCATGGGGCTGGTGGCCAGAACCATTCTGGCGATTCGACAGTAAAGAAAATCCCGAAAAAACAGTCTTGAAAGGTGGGGATAATGTTGCTTTAACGGTTCCCGTACGGACAACGTATAAAGTCACTTTTGATAGTCACCTTAACAGGGCTAAAGTAGTACCGGTAGAGTAAATAGAATTTTCCCGGAATCTTTCTTTGAATTCCGGGAAGCATTTAAAGGTTTTAACTGATTATGCGGGAGAATGAAAAGTAATGTTATTATGTAGATTTTTGTCTGGTTGGTCAGCGCTCGCATAACATAAAATTAAAAAGAATATGATGAGAAAATATATAATTAAGTCAATTTGGCTTTTAGCAATATTTTTCTGGTTCTCAGCCTCCATACTGGGGCAGGAACAAACAATCAAAGGGATAGTGGTTGATTCTAACGGAGAACCTTTGCCCGGAGTTTCAATTGCTATTAAGGGAACCTCCTCCGGTACGATTACCGATGTGGATGGTAATTTTATGGTGGAAGCCGCGCCTTCAGATGTGCTTCAATTTAGCTTTATCGGATTTAATAATTTGGAAGTACCTGTTGAGGGTAATACTTTCTTGAATATCGTTATGGAAGAATCTCTGGTAGCCTTGGACGAGGTGGTAGCTATCGGATATGGTCGGGCAAAAAAGAGTGACCTGACCAGTTCCATTACTTCAGTAAAAGGGGAAGAGATGAAAACCATGAGTGTGGGTAACCCCGTTGAAGCATTGCAAGGGAAGGCACCAGGGGTACAGGTGGTTGCCGGAAGCGGGCATCCCGGAGCTTCCCCAAAAGTGTTGATTCGAGGCTTTACCTCGCTGAATCTTTCTACCGACCCCCTCTATGTGGTAGACGGTGTTCCTATGGGAACTAACCTTAATTTTTTAAACACTAATGAAATAGAGAGCATTGAAGTGCTGAAAGATGCTTCCGCATCAGCCATCTATGGTAGCCGCGCCTCAAACGGGGTGGTTCTGATTACTACCAAGAGAGGAGAAAAAGGGAAAACTCAGTTTTCAGCCGACTTATCGTATGGTTTTCAGGTTTTTGAAAAACCTTACGATATGGCTAACGCTACCGAATATGCAGAAATTATGAATCAGTCACTGCAAAATGCCGGACTGGATGAACGTTTCCCTGATCCTGCAAGCCTCGGTGAAGGAACTGATTGGTGGGGTGAAGGTGTGAACAAAGTGTCACCGCAACGCAACTTCAGCTTCCAGGCTTCCGGAGGAAATGAGAAACACCGGTTTGCTGTCAGCTTGAATTATTACGATCAGGAATCGTTTTATAATTCGGGAAACTGGCAGAAATTCACAGCCCGACTGAGTTCCGATTGGGAATTTGCCGACTGGATCTCTGCAGGGGTCATGGTAAATCCCCGTCGCGAAGCCTGGGATGATACCCCTTACTGGTATCAGGATTATTTGTTGATTGATCCCATAACACCAATATATCGTCCTGTAGAAGAGCAGGCCGGATTGAATGAATATAGTATTTACCAGAGATCCTATTACACTTATGTCTGGAATCCCATAGCTCGGGATGCCCGTCAGTTTGATGAAGGCGGTTACTACGCTTTGGGTGCCAACGCTTATGCCGAAATAAAACCGGTAAAAGATTTGGTTTTCAGAACTCAGATTAGTGGAGACTTTAAATTCTCTCATGACGACGATTTCGAACCCGACTTCGTAATTGATGGAGCCCATGAGAAAAATGAAATAAATTATGTCTATAGAAGCCATAACTTTAACTCTTACTGGAACTGGACAAATACGCTTACTTATTCCCTCGAAACCAACGGACATAGTGCTTCGGTCATGGGGGGTGCTACTTTCGAAAAATGGAATGAAAGGTATATTAACGGAACCAAAGACGGGATCCCAAACAACAGCGATCCCTTGCGTGAAATCAATGCTGCAACCGAAAATCCTGAGGTCAACGGAAATAGTTCTGAAACCTCTATCGAGTCTTTCCTGGGAAGGGTAAGTTATAATTATCTGAATCGTTATTATGTGACTGCAACTTATCGGGTTGATGGTTCTTCCAAATTTTTGGACAACAATAAATGGGCAGCCTTTCCATCTGTTTCTGTGGCATGGCGTATCTCTGATGAAGATTTTATGAGCGGTATTAGCTTTATTGACGATTGGAAATTACGGGCCGGATGGGGGCGCCTAGGTAACCAGAATCTTCCTTCCAATGTTTATACTTCGAGTATCGGTCAGGATTATTATGTTTTTGGTCCGGGAGAAGGTTCATTGGTGAATACCACCTATCCCTCGAGCATGAAAAATGAAGATATCAAATGGGAGACTGTGGAGGATATTAACCTTGGTACCGATTTCACATTATTCCGTAACCACATTGATGGTTCGTTGGAATATTACCAAAAGAAGACCAAAGACATGATCTTCCAACTCCCGTATCCCAACTACAGCGGATATCCCAACGATGCCAAAATCTGGTCCAATGTGGGATCCATGAAATCTCAGGGAATGGAGATGGCTTTGAATTATCATAACCATGTTGGTCGGTTGAAATATGACCTGGGGGTTACCTTTACAACGGTAGCCGTTGAAGCTACTGACCTGCCCGATATTACCCCGGTAGTATATGGTGATAATGAATATACGCGAACTGTTGAAGGGGATGAACCTGGCTATTTTTATGGCTACAAGACAGATGGTATTTTCCAGAACCCATTCGAAATAAATGCCCATGCCAATGAACATGGCGCCTTGCTGCAAGAATATGCGCAACCCGGCGATATACGGTTTGTCGATGTGAATGGTGATGGGGAACTAAACGGGGAAGACCGCACCAAGATTGGAAGTCCCTGGCCCGACTTTACTGGGGGCGTCAATGTACGCCTGGCCTATGACCGTTTTGACCTGGTGGCTAATGTGTATGCCAGCGTTGGCAACGACATCGTGAATTGGGTGAAAGGGGATCTCTACAATACCGAGAGCTCCGATAATAACGTCATCTCAGGGTTATTGGATAAAGCCTGGCATGGAGAAAATACCTCCAATGAATACCCCAGGGTGTCGCATACCGACCTGAATCAAAATTTCTCTCGTTTCAGTGACTTTTATGTGGAGAATGGTTCATTTGTGAGATTAAAAAATATTCAGTTGGGTTATTCTTTACCACAACCGGTTTTGGAGCGTATCGGTCTGACCAAATGTCGCTTTTATGTTTCCGGACAAAATATCTTAACCATTACCGGTTATGATGGTGTAGAACCGGAAGTGTCCGGCGATAATGTTTTAAACTTTGGATTTTCTGGATGGACTTATCCCGTTCTTCCAACTTACCTACTCGGAGTTAATATTACCTTCTGACGAGATTGTGAATGATAGTCAGATTATAATGTAACGGTACAAAAACAATAATTATGAAGATTAAAATATTATATATGTTACTGGCAGTGGTTCTTTTAGGTGGCCTCTCTGCCTGTGAAGACTTCATTGACATTGAAGAAAGAGGATCACAAAACCTGGATAATTATTTTGCCAATGAGTCGGAAGCCGAAGCTTTTGTTAACGGTCTCTATAAATCCTTTGCCAATTGGGATGACTGGTGGCAGCAAATTATCCGTCTTACCAATATTATGTCTACTGACGATGGTTGGATGGGTAACCTACAGCAGGATCCTAGTGATCATTATGCCTTGGCCCACTATTTTGTGGAAGCATCTAATGCGCCAGGATCAATTAATAATTTTTATACCTACAAATATTTGAATATTGGAGCTTGTAATATCGCAATTAGTGAAATTCCTAATGCTTCCATTAGTGAAGAATTGAAGGAAAGATTGGTTGGAGAGGCCAAATTTTTCAGGGCTTTCAGCTATTGGGAATTGGTTCAAAATTTTGGAGATGTGGTATTGATCACCGAACCGGAAGGAACTTCCGGATTAAATAAGGGAAGAGCCTCTCAAGAAGATGTTTATAAACAGATAATTAAAGACCTGAAAGAAGCAGCTTCTGTATTGCCTGAAGGATATGATGAAGAAGATCTTGGACGTGTAACCAGTTGGGCTTGTAAAGCTTTGTTAGCCAGAACTTATCTTTTTATGGCAGATTATGACAATGCTTATGCTTACGCTGATACAGTGATTCGTCAGGGAACATTTTCTTTGGAGCCCAACTTTGTGGATATCTGGAGCGTATATAATCACCACGGGGTAGAATCTATTTTTGAGATTAATGCCAGCAGCGAACAAAACTACAATGTTGGAAACCGTTTTTCGGTGGTGATGTGTGCTCGCGGTGAAATTTGGCCCGAAGGTGAAGAGGATAAAATCATGGACGGATGGGGTTGGTGTGTTCCTTCTTCACATCTTGAACAGGCTTTTCTCTCTGAAGGAGATGAAATTCGACGGAAAAGCACCATTATTACTGTTGGTGATCCGGTTTATGGTGATGAAGATGAGAATCCCAATTATCAGTTTAATGTAGATATTAATAAATCGGGACGGGTATGGCGCAAATATTACGTGCCTATTAGCATGCGCCGCCAACTGACAACTAAAGATAGACACATCCCATTGCCTATGATTCTTCTACGACTGGGAGAAATGTATTTGACAAGAGCTGAGGCTGCCTATTATCTCGGGAACGAAGGGCAGGCTAAAGAGGATATCAAAACCATTCGGACAAGAGTGGGACTGGGTGATAAAGATGATTTAACAGGTAATGATCTATTGTATGCCATCTGGAAAGAACGTCGACTGGAATTGGCTTCCGAAGGGTTACGTCTCTATGATCTTCGCCGCCAAATCGACCCTGTTTCAGGAAAACCTCGTATCGCCGAAGCTATGGGGCCAAATGGTTATTTTGTTCAGTATAACCTTTATGAAAGTACTGACCCTTATGAAACCATTCACCCTGAAGAGCCACAAGACAAAGGGATTCGGTTTAAGGAAGGTCAACATGAACTGTGGCCTATTCCTCAGTCGGAAATTGACAGAAGTAACGGTGTGATGTCTCAAAATCCGGGGTATTGATATTTTATGAAAATATATGATTGGAGGGAATGAAATTGTTTAAAGGATGTTATGTTTCTTGGTTTTTGAGTTTGAGTTCAAATAACATTGTGGAAAATTAGTTTTTCTTTATTTCTTCCGAAATTTCTGATTTAAATGTAATTTCATACCCCGGATATTTTGTGCATTCACAGGTTGTCCGGGGTATTTTGTTTCTAAATAAGTACATATATTGTTTGTTATGAAATTATTTTTGTTTTTTTTGATATTGGTGATAGATGTCTCCCTGCTTGGTGCTCAGGTCTCTTTTGGTGAACCGGAAAAGATCAATGCCCACTGGTTTTTTAGTAAAGAGGACTTGCAGGAGGCTTCGCTAAAGGATTTTGATGATGCCAACTGGCAAAGGGTAGATCTGCCGCATGACTGGAGTATTGAAGAGCCCTACAGTCCTACTCTGGCAAGTGCCACAGGATATTTGCCCGGAGGTATCGGTTGGTATCGGAAACATATTAATATTCCGAAACACAAAAAAGGCCAAAAGGTGTATGTTTACTTTGAAGGTATCTATCGTAATGGTTCTGTCTTTATTAATGGACATTTCGTAGGGATGCGTCCTAATGGGTATATCTCATACATGTATGACATCACCCCCTGGATTGATTTTGGTGAAGAAAATGTTATTGCGGTTAAGGTCGACCATTCAAAATTTATTGATTCACGATGGTATACTGGTTCCGGTATTTACCGGGATGTTTATTTGATATATGCCAATCCTGTTCATATTGCCCAATGGGGTGTCTACTATTATACCCAAATGAAAAATAAAAACAGGGCGGTCGTGGAAGTTGAAACGCGTGTGCATAATACCTCTCTGCAAGAGAAAAATTTAACGGTTAAGCAGGATATTTTTGATAAAGAAGGTCGTTTAGTCGCTTCTACTTCATCAATGATAAAGGCCGTGCCCGGTGATTCCAATTTGGTGCGACAAAAATTAAGGTTAGTCAAACCGCAATTGTGGTCGTTGGAAAAACCCTATCTTTATGATTTGAAAACAAGTATATTGGATGATGGTCAGTTCCTTGACCAAACAACTACACGATTAGGCATCCGAACACTCGGCTTTGATCCTGATAAGGGTTTTTCACTGAATGGAAAAAATTTTAAAGTAAAGGGAGTGTGTCTGCACCATGATGCCGGGACGCTTGGAAGTGCCGTACCCAAAGAGGTTTGGAAACGGCGGCTAATAACCTTGAAATCGTTGGGCGTGAATGCTATTCGTACCAGCCACAATCCGCAGGCATCGGTTTTGTATGACCTTTGCGATGAATTGGGATTTTTGGTCTTGAATGAAGCTTTTGATGAGTGGGAGTTCCCCAAAAAGAAGTGGGTCGAAGGGTGGAATGTTGGTACACCGGCTTTCCAGGGTGCTTATGAGTTTTTTGAAGAGTGGGGAGAAATTGATTTGAGAGATATGGTATTGCGAGACCGTAACCATCCTTCGGTATTTATGTGGAGTATCGGCAACGAAGTAGATTATCCCAATGATCCCTATTCCCATCCCATACTGGATAAAGAAGGCATTCAACAGCAACATACCAAAGGTTATCAACCTAGTCAACCCTCAGCCGAACGTCTGGGGGGCATCGCTAAGCGTTTGGCGGCTGTTGTCAGAGAGTTTGATGCTTCCAGACCTGTTACGGCAGCTTTGGCCGGCGCTGTTATGTCTAATGAAACAGAATATCCGGGGGCACTGGATGTAGTAGGCTACAATTATACCGAACGTAGGTATGCACAAGACCATAAGACTTATCCTTACCGGATATTTTATGGCAGTGAAAATGGACATTCTTATAAAGCATGGAAAGCCGTTACCGACAATGAATACATCTTTGGGCAATTTCTATGGACCGGGATTAATTATTTGGGAGAGGCAGGGCGGTGGCCCTCACGAGGTTCCAATTCCGGATTGTTGGATATGGCAGGATTTATAAAACCCCGGGGATTTTTCAGGAAAAGTTTGTGGAGTGATGAACCGATGATTTATGTGGGAACCTATCCCGTATCCAAAGGTCGGAGATCGCTCATCGATGCTCCCAAAGTGTGGAATTTCCAGGAAGGTGACTCTGTAAGGGTTATTGCCTATACCAATTGTGAGGCAGCTCAATTATACCTTAACAGCGAATTAATAGGCTCAGAAAAAAGTCGAAATGAAGAAACCGGCGTTATCATCTGGGATGTGGTTTATCATCCCGGTATACTTGAAGCGCGGGGTTTTAATGAGCAGCGTTTAGTGGCATTGGACCGGATAGAGACATCAGGCCGTCCTTTCGCAATTGAAGCTCATCGTTGGAATGATAATTCGGCAGTTAAGGCGGGGGATGTTGTACAAATAGAAATCCGCATTATAGATGAAAAAGGACGATATGTTTTTCTGTCGGATAATGAAGTAACCTGCATGGTTCATGGGCCGGCGAAGCTTTTGGGGCTTGAGGCAAGCAACACTTCCGATATGGGTAATTACAATGACAATAAACAACGTGTTTACCAGGGACGAATGATTGCCTACATAAAAACCGAAGGAAAAGGTAATGTTGAACTCTCTTTTTCTTCCCCTTGGCTGGAAAAGGACATTGTCACATTTGAGGTGGAATAAAACAACATTAAAATATGTGGAGAGTCCATAATATGGTTTTGTTATTCCGTTAATAACGAATTCTCATTGGTGAATTTTATTCTGAAATTAGAAAGTTATGATAAACTATTTAAAGTATATTTTTCCGACAGTAATAGCATTTTTTTATTTGTCAGGATGCAAGGATGGCAATGATGAGCCTGAGAATAATAATGGTACCGGTTCACAGGGTGAATTAATTTATATTGATCCTACCGTGACTTATCAGGAGATGGAGGGTTTTGGGGCATCCGATTGCTGGCGGGTGCAGTTTGTGGGCGAGAATTGGCCACTGGAGAAAAGAGAAGCCATAGCCGACCTTCTGTTTAGTCAGGAAACGGATGAGGAAGGAAATCCAAAAGGAATTGGTCTTTCATTGTGGCGGTTTAACATAGGTGCCGGTAGTGCAGAACAAGGAAATGAAAGCAACATAGATAATTCCTGGCGCAGAGCAGAATGTTTCCTGAATGAAGATGGAACTTATGATTGGACCAAACAGTCTGGGCAGCAGTGGTTCCTTAATGCTGCCAAAGAACGGGGCGTCGAATCCTTTCTGGCTTTTGTTAATAGCCCGCCGGTTTATTTCACTAAAAATGGAAAAGCATATTCACCCGGGGGGAATAATATCAACTTGGCAAGTGGTCGAATGTCCGATTTTTCAGAGTTTCTGGCTGCTGTGTGTGAACATTTTGAAGATGAAGGAATGGGTTTTGACTTTTTAAGCCCGGTAAATGAGCCGCAGTGGGATTGGGAATCTTCAGGCCAGGAGGGGTCGCCTGCCACCAACCAGGATATTGCCACTTTGGTCCGAACGTTATCAACCGATTTACAGGGAAGGAATCTTCAGACGCAGGTCGTTGTGCCCGAAGCCGGCGAGTTACAGTATCTTTACCAAGCCAATGGAAAGGAAGAGCGCGGCAACCAGATAGATGCCTTCTTTAATCCTTCTTCATCTTATTACATTGGTGATTTGCTTAATGTTAAGGATGTTGTTTTGGGACATAGCTACTGGACCACGGCGAACCTTACCACTCTGGTGGACGTAAGAAACAATCTAGGAAGTAAATTGGGTGGATATGGCTTTTCTCCGGGATTTTGGCAAAGTGAATTTTGTATCCTTGAATATAGCGATGATATAGGGGGAGGCTGGTCTCGAGATTTAAGTATTGCTACTGCTCTGTATGTTGCGCGGGTTATCCATTTCGATATTACTCTGGCCTATGCCAGTTCCTGGAGTTGGTGGACTGCCCTGTCACAATATGATTACAAGGACGGACTGATCTATCTGGATAACGGTAACGGAGGTATAAACGGTCCCTCTCATCCCGACTCGGAAGCCCTCAAATCCGATGGATATTACCGAGAATCCAAATTATTGTGGGCTCTTGGAAACTATTCCAGGTTTGTTCGTCCGGGTATGGTGCGGGTAAAATCGGGATTTTCTATCCCCAAATCTGAGGAGTATATGGCCACCAATGTGATGTTTTCTGCCTTTAAAGATACGGAAGAAAATAAACTGGTACTGGTTTTTGTGAATTATTCCGATAGTGACAAGAGGTTGACCATCGGTAGTCTGGGAGATTCATTTTCCATCGTCGGAAACACATTTGATTCTTATACCACTTCTGCCAGTGATGACCTGGAAAAGGGCGAGATGCCCGCCGATGAGATTGTTATTGGCGGGAGGTCAGTAGTGACCTTAGTGGGGGAGATGAAATAATTATCGGAAAAGGTTGTGAATGTTGATTTTTTATTCTCCACGAGATATTTAATAATTATTTGTTTTTATTTGAAGATCAAATAAATTTGTTTTCCACTAAAATATGAAAAAGTATAAAGCAATGAAAAACAGTTTTCTATTTCTGGCGATGAGTTTGTCTTTTTTCTCATGTACCCGATACAACGATTACAGTAATGTTCCTTATGAGGAGAAATCTCCGCCCGATTGGGAGAACCCGGCGGTTAACCAGATTAATAAGGAAGCTCCCCGAGCATGGTATGTCCCCTATGCCAATGAGTCTGAGGCTGCCAAAGATGATAAATGGAGCTCTTCGCTGTTGCAAAATCTAAACGGCGAATGGTTGTTTTGTATGTCGGAAAATCCTTCGGTACGACCGGTTTGGTTTTTTAAAGATGATTATGATACCCGGGATTGGGGGACGATAAAAGTACCCTCTAATTTTGAGCTAGAAGGTTATACCTATCCTATCTATACCAATGTGCAATATCCACATGCCAAGACGCCGCCAACGATACAGGATCATTACAACCCGGTAGGATCTTACAAGCGGACGTTTACAGTTCCTAAGAGTTGGGAAGGCAAAGAGATATTTCTGCATTTCGGTGCGGTAAGTTCAGCTATGTATGTTTGGGTCAATGAAATGCAAGTGGGATATAGTGAAGATAGTAAAACACCCGCAGAATTCAATATTACCCCCTATTTGAAATCTGGTGAAAATACATTGGCGGTAGAAGTATATAAATGGAGCGATGGAAGTTATCTGGAAGATCAGGACTTCTGGCGTCTTGGGGGAATCACCCGGGATGTTTTTTTAATGGCACGGGAAAGGCAGCATATTCGTGATTTTAAAGTTGTTGCCAATCTAGGCGATGATTATAGCACAGGGTTGTTTGCTTTGGAAACCAAATTGGTAAATGTATCAACCGATTCTCCGGTAACACTGGAGGCTACTTTGTACGACGGGGAGGATGTGGTCGAACAATTTGTCTCTGAAGTAGCCGACGTTGAAGCAGAATTCAGTGCATCCTTTAAAAATGTAAAAAAGTGGTCTGCTGAGACCCCAAATTTATACCATCTTGTGATGAGATTGAAGAATAAGAGTGGAGAAGTGTTGGAGGTGATTCGCCAAGATATTGGTTTTAGACGAGTCGAGATCAAAGGGAACACCTTATTGGTAAATGGACAATATGTTTACCTAAAGGGTGTCAACCTTCATGAACATCACCATATCAATGGGCATGTGGTGGATGAAGAAACGATGTTGAAAGATATTCGCACAATGAAGATGCATAATATTAATGCTGTACGGACGTCTCATTATCCCCAACCGGAACGTTGGTATGAGTTGTGCAACCGTTACGGCTTGTACCTGATTGATGAAGCAAACATTGAATCACATGGTTTGGTACACAGCAAAGAATCGCTGGCTAAAGATACAGCTTGGATGGCCTCCCATCTTTATCGTACGCGCAATATGTACGAGCGTGACAAGAATCAACCCTCAATCATCATTTGGTCATTGGGTAATGAAGCCGGAAACGGTGTAAACTTTGATGCGACGTATGACTATTTAAAGTCTCAGGACACGACACGTCCGGTGCAATATGAGCAAGCTCATGGCGGCCGAAACACAGATATATTCTGTCCGATGTATGCCAAGATAGAGCGGATGATAAAATATGCGAAGGAAGACGGCAGCAAACCGTTGATACAATGTGAATACGCACATGCCATGGGGAACAGTGTAGGTAATTTGCAGGATTACTGGGATGTAATCGAGTCGTATGAGATGATGCAGGGGGGATTCATCTGGGACTGGGTAGACCAGGGGTTACTAACCGAAAATGAACAGGGTGAGCAATTTTGGGCCTATGGCGGCGACTTTGGTCCTGATACAGTTCCGTCGGATGGGAACTTCTGTATAAACGGCGTTGTGAATCCCGACCGGGTTCCGCATCCCGCCTTGCAGGAAGTAAAGAAAGTGTATCAATACATAAAGTTCCGTCCGGTAGACCTAAAAAGGGGTACAATCTCTATAGAGAACAAATATGCCTTTATCAGTACCGATCGATTTGCCTTTGAGTGGGAGATAAAAGGCGAAGGGAAGTTGGTAAAGTCCGGCAAATTAGAAGGGATTTCACTTTTACCCGACGAAAAAACAAGGGTAAAGGTAGATATGGACTTTACTCCCCAACCAGGTGTTGAATATTTCCTCACCGTAAGGGCAAAACTGAAAGAAGAAGATGGATTGGTTCCGGCGGGAACCGTATTGGCTTCGGAGCAATTCCAATTGCCGTTATATGTTCCCGGGAATAAGCAACAGGATTATGCGGCGTTAAAGTATGAACAACAAGGTAATCAGTTGACCATCACAGGCGAAGATTTTACAGTATCATTCGACCTGTCGCAAGGTGTACTGACCAGCTTTAAGTCGGCCGATAAGGAGCTGTTATTGAAAGGACCGGAACCGGACTTCTGGCGTGCGCCCACCGATAATGATTTTGGGAACAACATGCCCATTCGCAGTCGCATGTGGCGTAAGGCAGGGGAAAACCGCAAAGTAACAAAATCCGCTGTAGAGGAAAGAGGCGTGGGACAACTGGAAGTCAAATTCGAATATGATCTGCTAAACAGCGAAAATGGTCAAAAAATAGCAAACTATACAAGCACCTATTTGGTCAAGGGGAATGCTGAGGTAGAAGTGGATAATCACTTTGCCATGGTATCAGATGAATTACCGGAAATCCCAAGAATGGGAATGACCTTACATATGCCACGGGAATATGACCAAATGACGTGGTACGGTCGCGGTCCCCATGAATCGTATCAAGACCGCAAGACCAGTGCCTTTGTGGATTTGTATAGCGGGAGCGTAGCAGATCAGTATTGGCCATATATCCGTCCGCAGGAGAATGGCAATAAAACCGATGTCAGATGGGTTATGATAACCAATTCTGCAGGCGAAGGACTGAGATTCGAAGGCAAACAATTGCTGGAGGTCTCTGCCCATCACAATATCATGGAAGATTTTGAGTCGCCCCGACGTACCGACGGCCGGTGGGAAAAAGGCGAAGAGCGTCCTGTCCAGCGCCATACAACCGACGTGAAACCGCGGGATTTGACCTCGGTGGATATCGACCTGAAGCAGATGGGTGTTGGAGGCGATACCAGCTGGGGCGCCTGGACGCATGAGCAATACCGCCTGACCGAAAAATCGTACAGCTACGGGTTTGTTATAAAGCTTGTAAAATAGATTTATTGGTGAAGAACCAGCTAAGTCGTTTAAACAATTGTTCCTTTAGCTGGAAATTAAATTAGCTAAGAAAAAATGCAACCATGCTTTCGGAATGGGCTAATCCCTTTCCGAAGCATGGTTTTGCATTTTTAGCACATAATACAGCACACGTTATAGCTTGATAAATCAAATGTAAGCAGAATGGTCTGTTATATATGGTTCAGATGAAACGACCATGGCAAGAGGCTTTCCCACAATTTGAAAATAGGTTTACACTTTAACCGTGCGAGTTTCTCTCGACAAATGCTTAATAATCTGTTGGAAAGATGTTAATATAGGTCCATCAGCAATCTTTTTTCATCTTTCATCTTTTGAATGTAGTCTAAAGTTTGATCTTTAGATAAATGACCTTCTGAAGCAATAATATCCTCCAGCGCGTCTTTTACACTTTGCCCCATGGTTCGCTTGTTTCCACAAACGTAAACTATTGCCTTTTTTTTGTCGATCCATCGGAAGAGATCTTTCTTATGTTGTTTCATGCGATGTTGTACATAAATTTTATGTTCCTGGTCGCGTGAAAAGGCCGTATCTAACCGGGTAAGTATTCCGGCCTTTTGAAACTCTTCCAACTCATCTTTGTACAGGAAATCACTTTGAGCATGACGGTCACCAAAGAAAAGCCAGTTTTCACCTGTTGCTTTTCTATTTAAACGTTGCTGCAGAAAACCCCTGAAGGGTGCAATGCCGGTACTGGTGGCAATCATGATTATTGGCCTGGTGTCGTCTTCGGTAAGCCTGAATTTTTCATTTTTTTCCAGAAAAACAGGAATGGCATCGCCTTCATCGATGCGGTCGGAAAGGTATGTAGAACACACCCCGGTATGATGCCTTCCTTTTTGAGTATATTCAATGAGTCCAATGGTAAAATGAGCTTCATGCGGGAAAACCTCGGGTGCATTGGCTACAGAATATAGTCTTGGATTCAGTGGCCGAAGGAGGTCTATTAATTCCTGAGGTGTAACAGGTCCCGGGAAGTCGGTTACCAGGTCCAAAACATCGCTGGTCTCACAATAACTATGGAGCAGTGCTTTATCCGATATTAAGGAAATAAGGTTATTGTTGGATGCAATTTTGGCATACTTTTCAACCAATAGAGGGGTAACCACTGTTATTTCGTAATTTTCAACCAGTGCTTCTTTAAGCAAACGAGGCCCTTTGGCGGTCTCAACGGTTGTTGAACCGTCGAATTTTAATTGTTTAAGGAGTCTATCCACCAACAGACGTGAGTTGTGGACATAGATTCCAAAAGAGTCGCCTGGTTGGTAGTCTTCCGCGAATTTTTCCATGGATAATACCATGTGAAGGGTCCTTTTCGGAAATCTGGCATCCGTTAAACGTTTAATCTCTTTTACTTCAGCATAAAAAATGTTGTCGTTTTCGGAATCGACCCGGTTTATCTCGAAGGCGAATTCTTTTTTGCTTTGCGGGATGGTTTTGGGTACAATGGCTTCGAAAGCTTCTACAGCTTGTTGCACCCATTTTTTGGCATTTTCTTCGTAATCGATATCACATTCAACAAGCGGTGAGATTTCCGAAGCACCCAATTCCAGCAACCGGTTTCTGATATCGTGACCTGTTTTGCAGAAATCTTTATAGCTACTATCACCCAGTGCAAGAACGCTGAATTTTGTTTCGGCAGGGAGCTGTGCTTTATCCGAATGGATATAATGGTAAAAGTTTTCGGCTACGGCCGGTGGATCGCCCTCGCCATGAGTGCTGACAGCCACCAGTATGTTCTTCATGGATGCTATCGAGGCCGGATTCATCGTATTCATGTCGTGAATTTCTGTGGCGATGCCCAAATGGCGGGCATAATCATACGCCAGTATGGCAGCTGATTGGGAGTTGCCGGTACGGCTGCCGTATATTACGTGAAGGGTCGTCTCAGATTCGGTTGTCTTATTCTCTTGCTTTTTTTGAATATGTTGAGATTGTAGTGTTTGTGCCATCGCTAAAATAAATTTTAATTCATAATATGTTTGTTGCAACTTTCAATGTTCATCCGGCTAATGATTTAAGAAAGCTTTATGCGAATGAAATGAGCATGATTAACAAAGGTTTGTGACAACAAAAACATGTATCAACTTTAAGCCATGCGAGTTCCATTCGGCCAATGAATTAGATAAATTATATAATAATTAATATGGCCAACAAAACGGACGTTTGGGACTATCAACCGGGGATTAATTCCGGTATTTCCACTTCTTTGAGTTGGTCGACCCAGGTGGCTTGTTTATCATAATGCATTAAAAACGGTTTAAACGTTTCGCTGTAATTACGATGACGGATGTATTGCATCATGAAGTATTTTGAACCGTCGAGCGGATTAGTGACAATGCCCATTATCTGAACCTTTCCTTTTGATGCCGACATAACGGGACCGGTCACTGTTTTGGCAAAACTGCCCGTTTCGCGCATCGCTTTCTGGTACATTTTATAAATATCTACCAGTGGAAGACTAAAATAGTTATAAGGACCTGTTTCTCGTTCGATAAACATATAGTAAGGAACCAGTCCCAGTTGGACTTGTTTTTTCCACATACGAGCCCAATCTTCGCTACGGTTGTTGATATGATTTAGCACGGGGGCCTGAGTCCGTATCTCGGCGCCGGTAGCACGGATGTTGCGAATGGCTTCCTGAACCACTTCTGTATCTAACTCATTAGGATGATTAAAATGAGCCATAATAGAAAGGTGTAACCCGCTGTCGGTAATGTGCTTAAGAATATCCAGGATTTGTGTGGCTTCTTCATTGTGTTTGGGAAGGAAAGTGAAGGGCCAGTAACTTAATGATTTAGTTCCAAATCTGATATTTTGAAGATTGGGTATTTGGGCATCAATGAGTGCATCAATGTAATTTTTTATGGTTGCAGGATCCATTACCATGGGATCGCCACCAGTGAAGAGGATTTCATTAATGCTTTCGTTCTGGCGGATGTATTTGATAACTTTCTGAATTTCCCGCATAGAGAATTTTAAATCAAGGTCTTTGATAAATTGTGGCCAACGGAAGCAAAAGGTACAGTGGGCATGACAGGTTTGACCCTGGCTCGGGAAAAACAACACAATATCCTTGTATTTGTGTTGCATCCCTTTGAGTTCCTCGCCGTCCATAGTGGGAACATTAGTCATCTGTTGTGCAGGATGCGGATTCATCTCCATCCTAATATCATGGATGATTTTATTTGCTTCTTTAATGCCCGACGGATTGTTTAGTACTTTTACTAATCGGCGATATTGGTCATTTGTAAGCATTTGTTTGTTGGGGAAGTTGAGAATAAAGATGGGGTCGTCCTCGAAATTCTCCCAGTCGATGAGATAGTCTACTACGTAATTATTCGTTTTGAAAGGGATCACTTTAGAAACAATGTCAATTTCCTTTTTAACCTTTTCGGGAAGATAACGCATGTACTCAATTTCTCGGAAATTTCTGGCATTGTAAGTAATAAACTTCATAGCTTAAATATGTTTAAGTTAGACCTCATATTATAGGGCCTTCCGGAAGGAGAATGGATTAGACAAGTATTTCTCCAAGCCAAGGAACCCTTTATAGATTTCTGGTTGGATTTTATCGGGTGAAATTACCTAAAGAATCAAATGTTGAATCTTAATGTATTGCAATCTTAGTCCGTTATTATCGATAAACAGACCAGAAATGTGTTTTTGAAGGGAAGTGCATTTATTTAACGGGAAAATGTTGGGATTGTTCAGTTAAGAACTTAATTGTATCGTCACCATATTTTATTCTGGCTATGTAGTATGTGAGCATGGGAATTGAATATAGATTTATTTGAGAGGACTAATAAAATAGAATTTTGGAGTGACATTTAAGGAATGAAAAATGCTGTTTGAGTAAAATATTGGCTACTACCATTTATATAAATTATGTATTCTCTTAATTTTGAATAGTAAAAAGAATAAAAGAGTTTTTATCAATGGATTCAGAATATACTCTAACAGTTATTGTTCCCGTATTTAATGAAAAGGAAAACTTACCTGGGCTTAAAAAAGAACTGGACAAATTTCTGATGAAGAGTAATGTGAATGCAAAAGTGTTGTTTGTGGATGATCATTCCGATGATGGAAGCCTTGATTTAATTAAACAGTTTACTGAAGAAAACAGGGAATTGTATGAATATCTTTCCTTACATCGGAACTCAGGGCTAAGTACGGCCCTGAAAGCTGGTTTTGACCATGTAGATACTCCTTTTGTTGCATATATTGATGCTGATTTACAAACTCATCCGATGGATTTTTTATTGTTTTTTCCATATATGAAGAAATATACCATGGTAAATGGGATCCGTCAAAATCGTTCAGATTCTTTGGTTAAGAGATTATCTTCCCAAATAGCCAATGCTTTTAGACGATGGATGATTAAAGATAACATTAAAGATACCTGTTGTCCGTTAAAAATAATAAATACGCAGGCGATTAAGGAAATACCTTTCTTTAAAGGTATGCATCGGTTTATTCCTGCTCTAATTCTGCTAAAAGGTGGGACTGTTAAGGAGGTTCCGGTACGTCATTTTCCCCGTTTGGCAGGTGAGGCCAAATATCATTTGTGGAACCGTCTTGTTGGGCCCTTGATGGACACTTTTGCCTTTGTCTGGATGCGAAAAAGAAATATTATTTACAAAATACAAGAGCGTTCATGATTAATCCTACGTTTGTTTTTGGGTTGGGGTTTATCGCACAAGGTCTTTTTTCTGCGCGGTTGCTGGTTCAGTGGTTGTTGTCGGAGAAAGCAAAGAAAGTGTTGTCTCCGGATATTTTTTGGCAATTAAGTATGGTAGCCTCTTTCCTGCTTCTTGTCTATGGTATTCTACGTAAAGATATAGTATTGATCGGTGGGCAATTTGTTTCCTATTATATTTATATTCGGAATCTGCATTTGAAACGAAATTGGAAAACTGTTTTTCCGTTATTTCGTTGGATCATTATCAGTGCTCCTGTATTTTCTCTTGCCTTGTTAGTCTTTAATAAAAGCGGTTATAGTTTGGAAGAAATTGTTGATAATCCCGAGATATCAGTACAGTTATTTACGGTCGGGACCATAGGTCAGATGATTTTTACTTTCAGATTTGTATATCAGATTATCTATTCTGAGAGAAAGAAGCAGTCATTGTTACCCCCTGTATTTTGGATAATAAGCATAACTGGTGCGCTTATCATTGCAGGTTATGCCATAGCAAGGAATGATCCCGTAATTATCCTCGGGCAATTATCCGGTATTCTGATTTATAGTAGAAATCTTTTTTTGCATTATTTTGTTGCTGCCAAACAGAAAAAGATCAAAAATATTTGAATAAAGAACAACCTTACAAGATATAAATGATGATCCGTTTTGTTGAAAAAAAGCCACTAGCAGGTATCTTTATTTTGGTGGCAATAATGTTTCTTCCGCATCTTCATCTGTTGCCGGTAACCATAATGGAAGCCAGAAATTTTATCACTGTACGTGAGATGATTAATGATGGGAACTGGGTTCTTACCACTATGAACGGATTGCCTCGTTATGAAAAACCTCCTCTTCCTACATGGTTGTCAGCTTTTTCATCTTTGATGTTCGGGGTAAATAGTCTGTGGGCATTGAGATTGCCTGCTGTGTTAATGGTAATGATTCTTTCTGTTACCGTGTATTTTTTTTCCAAAGCATTAAATCTTGATAAATCACTTTGTGTGCTTAATGCCTTAATTTCCGCTACTTCCTTTTATATAGCCGGGATAATAATAGAAGCACCGTGGGATATTTTTACTCATGGTTTTATGTTGATAGCCATATTGTATATTTACCACTTTTTGAATGAAGAGAAGAAATCCCTGAAAAACATGGTGCTTGCCGGAATATTTGGAGGTTTCTCTTTCTTGAGCAAGGGGCCAATATCGATGTATGCGTTGTTGCTTCCCTTTTTATTGGCCTTTGGGGTTAGTCATACTTTTGGAAAGCTCAGAAGAAAAGCAAACCAGTTAATGATTACGGTAGGATTGATGTTGCTGGTAGGGGGATGGTGGTATATCTATGTGCACTGGCAAGATCCTGAAACATTTTTTGAGATTGCACAAAGGGAGACCTCTAATTGGGGGAGTTATAATATTCGTCCGTTTTACTATTATTGGAGTTTTTTTGCACAGAGTGGATTGTGGACCATTCCTGCTTTTATTAGCCTCCTTTATCCATATATGAGGGATCGGGTGGCTAATTTGAGAGCTTATCGTTTTAGCTTGTTATGGACCTTAATTTCGGTGGTAATGCTCTCTCTGATTCCTGAAAAGAAAACACGATATCTGATGCCAGTACTTATCCCTCTTGCCATCAATACCGGTTTTTATGTTGAATATGTTGTTCGGAGATTTGGGGTCATGAAGCTGACAGAACGATTACCTGTATATATAAATTTTGGATTAATATCAGTTGCTGGAATAGCAATACCATTTTTGATGTTGATTTTTTTATCGCCATTAAGGGAAAATTTATTTTGGGGTTGGTTATCCTTTGTTGCTCTTCCTTTTATAGGGGTAAATATGCTATATCATTTGGTTCGAAAAAGAATAAAAATGGTGGTGATTGGTGCTATTGTTTTGTATGCCTTGGTTTTTCTTTTGATTCCTCCTTTGTTTAAAACTCAATTTTTTTATGGTCGCCAGAAAGTGAAGGCATTTAAAAAAATGGTGAATGAAGAAAAACTACAGGTTTTTGCATATAAATATATTGCACCAGAAGTCATATGGTGGTATGGAGAAAAGATTCCTTATGTTGAAAGTAGCGTGGATTTGTTGGTTGTCAGGGATAAAATACCAGTAGTTTTATCAAATGTTGATATTCATGAGGATTGTTTTTTGGGGTCCAAGCAATATGAAATTCAATACCGAGGAAAACTTGATATCAATTCTCTCGGTAGTTCGAGGAACCGTTTGGTCAGTAGGTTTTATATCTTTAAAAAGAAGGATTAATAGGAAGAAAAAGCATCGTATGAAAGGAGATCTTAGCTCTAGTTCTTTGGGGAAAGAAATGAAAGCTCTTGGAGGCTTCAATTTTATGTTTTAATACAGGACGGATTTAATTGAGATTATCTGATAAAATCGTGATGAATTTTTGATTCATTTTGGTTTGATAGATTGAGATTTTTTGTTGAGTTTAGTTGTTTTTTGTTTGAATTATGAAATTAATTAAATAACAAGTGTTAAAAAATAGTTTTTGTTTACCAAATAAAATCAACAAAGGCTCGAATTGGAATACTGTTAAGAAATATTAATTTTGTGGTTGCTGGAAATTGTTTCTTTGTGTTAAGTAATGATTTAAATTGAGTTATGATGGAAGGAAAGAATGTTATCCATGAACTGAGCAAAGGAAACAAAAGGGTTTTGGACGAAATATACCTTCGTTATCATAAAAAGATCTTTGGTTTTGCATTGTCATACCTTAAAAATGAGGAGGATGCTTACGATATTGTTCAGGAAGTGTTTATTAATTTATGGAATAGTCGCGCTACATTGAAAAAGGATTCAAAAATAGAATCCTTTATTTTTACTGCCACTAAAAATGCAGTTATTTCATTGTTTAGGAAAAGGGCTACTGAACGAAAATATCTGGAATATCTAGGTAGTGTTGTAATATCTAATAATGAAGGCACCAAGGAAGTAACTGATTTTAGTTTTCTTGAGGAGCAATACGAAGCATTAATTTCCAAACTTCCAGAAAAGCGAAAGGAGATATTTATTCTAAGTCGGAAGAAAGGTTTAAATAATAAAGATATTGCTCGACAACTGGGAATATCGGAAAAAACAGTGGAAAACCAACTCACCAAAGCACTTGCCTTTTTTAAGAACCACTTCTCTGCTGGAGGTTTCTTGGGACTATTGTTTTTTTATCTTTTTGTGCGTTAAAATCTCTCTCAAATATTTATTGTTCTAATTCGTTAGTGTAATTTGTTGGGAGGTAGGTATTTATCCTATAATTGAAGCGAAGGTAGTTTCTTTGTTATTTCTTTTGCTTGGAAAATTCAATTAATTATAGTTCGATATTTATTCCGATTTGAATTTGATGTTGCTTGAAGGACGTTTCTATTTAGAAATAGAGTACAATTAAGGGGGGTGGTTTTTATTGATAAAAAAATAATTGTAAAAAATATCATTTTTTATAAAAATAGGATAGGGGAATATCCATTTTTATGCGTTATATAAATGAATGTTTTTAAAATGAAAGAAAATTTACAAAAATATATTGCAGGGAAATGTACTGTTGATGAATTTAAAAGGACAGTTTTTGCTTTAATTGGGTTGGGGGGAGAAGGAAAACTTCATGATTTTATGCGTAAGCATTGGAAGAATTATGATGCCGATAACTCATTGGGAAATCCTATTCGATTTAATCAGGTTTTGGACCATATTCATCATGAAATTAATTTATTTGAAGTCAAACCGTCTTTTGTTAAGAAACTTAGCTATTCTTTCTCTAAAGCAGCGGCCATGCTAGTGTTGCCACTTTTGGGAGCATTATTAATTGTATTAAAAATTAGTGAGCAAGAGCCTGTTGTTATGACAAAAATGACTATTCCTTCCGGTATTCAAAGTTATATTGAATTGCCTGATGGAACACATGTTTGGCTTAATTCTGAAAGTGAAATTTATTTTCCATCTACTTTTAGGGGACAGAAAAAGCGAGAGATAAAGTTTGTTGGAGAAGGTTATTTTGAAATCGCACCTGATAAGAATAAACCGTTTATAGTTTCTTTTGGAAATGACTTGGACTTAAGAGTTACCGGGACATCTTTCAATCTTTCAGCATATCAAAATGATCCTGATGTATTAATTGCGTTAGTTGAGGGGGGGGTGAAAATTCGAAAAAGTTCAGGTGATGAATTGAGGATACTTGCAGAAATTAAACCTGGAGAAGTGGCTCGGTTTGATAAAAATTTGCAGCAAATAAGTGTGCTTCAGGAGAATGATATGGAGCCATATACTGCATGGAAAGATGGGAAATTTGTTTTTTTTAATGAAGCTTTTGAATCAGTTCTTAGGACAATGGCCAGAAAATATAACGTTAAATATGTGATTGAAGATCAAGATTTATTGGCGTATCGGATCACTGCTACATTTCTGGATGAAACACTGGAAGAATTTTTAAAGATTATTACCACGTCGTCTCCAATAGCTTATAATATTAAACGACCACAAAATGAAGGAGGTGAACATGTCTATGAAAAGAGAATCGTTACTCTTAGAAAAAAATAGAAAAACAGGAAAGTGTTGCAGCACTTTCCTGAATTAACACCTGTTTGCAGACAGGTATTTGTTTAACACTTAAACTGATCAAATTTATGAAAAAAATTTGTCAATGGCGAAGAAACTTTGCAGGGTTTCTTCCGCGAAAAGTATTACTAGCGATGAGGTTATCATTGGGAATGTTTTTAATTATCAGCTGTCAAGCGGTGGCTTCGGTTTCATATTCGCAAGACACGAAGGTTTCTGTTAGGATGAAGAGGGCTCAGGTTAAAGAGGTGCTTCGAGCGATAGAACAATCGTCCGGATTCTATTTTGTTTATAACAATGAGTTGGTCAACGTGGAACGGATCGTGAACGTGGATGCGGAAAACCAAAAAATCAAAGATGTTTTGGAAGATTTATTTCGAGAGGATGGAGTCGGCTTTACTGTAATGGGACGTCAGATTGTTCTTACGCCTTCTGAAATGATGGTTGACCGTAGTGGGCAACCCCAGAAAAAAACTGTTTTAGGTACCGTTTCCGATTCTAAGGGAGAGCCTATTCCTGGTGCTACGATTACCATTAAAGGGACTACGAATGGAACCATAACCGATATGAACGGGAATTTTTCTCTTTCCTTGCCTGAGACTGCTGAGGTCTTGGTTTTCTCATTTATTGGTATGCAAACCCAAGAAGTTGAGATCGGCGATAATTTGAGATTGGATATTGTGATGCAAGAAGATGTGGTTGGGCTGGAAGAAGTCGTTGTGGTAGGTTATGGAACGATGAAAAAGTCTGATCTAACAGGCGCAGTCATTAGTGCCAATATCGATGATCTTAAAGAGTCGCCCAATACCAATGCGGTTCAATTACTTCAGGGTACTGTTCCGGGATTGAATGTGGGACAAGTTACCAGTGCTGGATCTACACCCTCCTTTTCTGTCAGAGGTACCAATACTTTGTCAGGGAATAGCAATGTGCTTATCGTTTTGGATGGAATTATCTATAATAGTTCCCTTTCATCTATAAATCCAAATGACATAGAGAGTATTGATGTTCTTAAAGATGCCAGTGCAACAGCTGTTTATGGAGCTCAGGCGGCCAACGGAGTAATTCATATTACCACAAAAAAAGGGAGCGAAGGAAAAACTTCTATATCTTTTTCTTCTTCCTATTCCATGCAAGAACCAACCAAGAATTTACGTCCTATGAATCGGGAGGAATATCTTTCTTTTGTGAAAGAATTCTATTATGATAAAGCATATCAGGGGCCGGATTATACAACCCCTAATCCTGAATTTGATTTGGCCGCGAGTTTGCCGGATGCTGTGATGAGAGATTCTGAACAAAGTGACGGAATAAGTCCCTATGATTATAATTGGTGGGATGAAGGAACCCGAACGGGCTCTATCTGGGAAAATAAATTAAGTGTTTCGGGAGGTAATAAAGTTGCTTCATACCTTCTGTCCTTTGGACATACCGATCAAAAAAATTATATATTAAATGATGACTTTAAAAGGAATAGCATAAGGGTAAATTTGGATGCTACTCCGGTAAATTGGTGGAAAATTGGGATTCAATCTTTTGGTTCTTTCGTGAATCAGGATGGCGCAGAGCCCAATTTTTGGAGCTTGAGGACGCAATCACCCCTTATTACGCCATACGATGAAAATGGGGAATTGGAGCCATACCCCTTTAATACTCTTGATACTAATCCTTTTATGGGGTCTGAAGTGGATGATCAGGAAAGGCACAATTATTTCTTTGCCAATATTTATTCCGAAATAAGTTTGCCCCTAAAAGGTTTAACGTATAGAATTAATTTTGGGAATAATTACCGAATTGATGAACATTTTTATGCCAGTAAATATGGGGCAGGTTTAACGGGGAGTGCCTATAAACATCATACTTCTTATTATGATTACACGCTGGATAATATTCTTAGCTATAATGGTAATTTTGGTGATCATAGTTTGAATGCCACTTTTGTGTACGGGGCTATCGAGCGAAAATATAATTATACGAATTCTAATTCTGATGATTTTTCCCGAATGACTTTGGGCTATAACAGTCTTGAACTAGGAACCAATCAATACGCGAATTCGGATGCTTGGGAAGAGGCCCTACTCTATCAAATGTTTCGTGCAAACTATAAATACAAAGAAAAATATTTGTTTACAGCCACATTAAGAAGGGATGGATTTTCGGGATTTGCTGAAAATAATAAAACGGCCTTGTTTCCTTCAGTAGCATTAGGTTGGGTTGTTACTAATGAAAATTTTATGGATGTACCCTGGTTAAACTATCTTAAATTAAGGGGAGGATATGGCGTAAGTGGGAATTTAACCAGTCGATATAAATCCCTTGCGCAAGTGGTAACGCAGGCAGGTTATGTTTTTGGAGATGGTGGTTCCACTGAAATCAGCCAGAAATTAGCATCCATGCAAAATGATGATCTTAAGTGGGAAAAAACCAAGGGGGTGAATGCCGGTTTTGATTATGGATTATTTGGTAATCGAATAAATGGTTCGTTTGAAATTTATCAAACTACTACACATGATTTGCTTTATGATGTTGCACTTCCCACTATCACCGGTTTTTCTTCCATTAGTTCCAATGTTGGTGAAATTAGAAACCAAGGGATTGAGTTTATGGTGACATCCAGAAATATTGAAAGAAAAAACTTTAAATGGACTACAACCTTTAATATTTCTTCTAATTCCAATAAAATAATAACTCTTTTGGGGGCAGACAATGACGGTGATGGAATAGAGGATGATTTGATATCCAGCAATTTGTTTATTGGAGAACCTATTTCAGCGGTTTATGGATATATCATTGATGGAATTTATCAGGTGGATGACGACATTCCTGCCGGTTTTAATCCTGGGAATTATAAAATTAGGGATGTAACGGAAGATGGGGAAATTACTACCGATGACCGGGTGATCCTAGGGAAAAGAGACCCTGCTTATAGGTTTGGGGTAATGAATAAATTCAAATTTCATAATGTTTCCTTTAGCTTCTTTGTTAATTCGGTGCAAGGTGGAAAGGACGGATATCTGGGTTCCAATTCCATGGCTCTTTACCGAAACGATAACAATTTGAGATGGAACCTAATAAGTGAACAAGCTGCAGATTTATGGTCTCCTAATAACAGGGATGCCACCTATTCAAGGTCCATTACCGCAGGAAAAATTGTTCCTACTAGCTATCAACAGAGAAGTTTTATTCGCCTCCAGGATGTCACATTGGCTTATGCTTTACCGAGTTCATTTCTTGCTCCCTATGGAATTAAAGATCTGAACATTTATTTAAACGGGAAGAACTTAATAACCCTTACTGATTGGAAAGGATGGGATCCTGAGGCTGATAGCAATTATGGTGGAAGACCCGTTATGAAAAGTGTTACTTTAGGATTAAACGTCACATTTTAATTGGAGGAAGAAATATGAAAAATAAAGTGTTGTTATTGACAATAATATATATGGGCTTATTTTTTGCCTGTAATGAAGAGAAATTTTTGCAAGAAAGCCCCTTGGACTTTTTGAGCGGAGAGAATGCATATAAAACTGAAGAAGATTTTGACGCTGCGATTGTGGATTTTTATCGTTTGACTCGATTAGAGTTTTTTGGTAGAGATGAAAACCGACCAATGGATTATTTGTACGGAACCGATATCGTTTTTGATGGCGAGCCCGGGGTTCAACGCCATACTAATATGACGGCAGCGTATGATCCAACCGGTTCCATCGCTAGATCTCATTGGGATTTTTTCTATACGTTAATAGCTCAATGTAACACTACAATTAATAGACTTTCAGATTCAAGTTTGGATGCTGATCAGCAGAAAGAAGTTGAAGCGATTGCCAGATTTTTTAGAGGGTTGTCTTATCGTACTCTGGCATATTTATATGGGGGTGTGCCTATTGTGATTGATGAGGTTAAATCACCCAAAACAGATTATGTTAGAGAAACCAAGGAAAATACCTTAAAACAAGCTATTGATGATGTGCTTTTTGCTGCAGAAAACCTTCCCGACATAACAGAGGTTAGAGATGGCGAGGTTTCGTCCCCTGCAGCCTACCATTTGTTAAGTGAATTGTATATATCTGCCGGACTTTATACCGAAGCTATTGATGCGGCTTCTGAAGTAATTGATAACCCAGCACTGGAGTTAATGCAAACCAGATTTGGCTCCAGAGCCACCGAAACACCGGGAGATGTTTATTGGGATTTGTTTAGGATGAATAATCAAAACCGTTCGGCTGGAAATACAGAAGCTATTTGGGTTATTCAATATGAAACCGATTTACCAGGAGGAGCTTCCAGCTCTGCTTCCCTAAAAAATGGAGGGAACTTTTTGATGGAAAGACATCATGGGCCTTTTGTGCGGGATTTAAAGATTGACGGAGAAAATCCTTTTAGTTGGCCAATTGGTGATTATACTGGCGGAAGAGGTATCGGTTGGGCCATTTCAACCCAATATTTTTCTAATACAATTTGGGAGAGCGATTTTGATAATGATATAAGAAACGCTAATCACAATTTTGTAAGAGAGTTCGTTGCCACGAACCCCAATTCTTCCTATTACGGACAGGTTATTTCGACTGAAGATCCGGCACTTGCAGACAAAGTGCCTTCCAGACAGTTTTATGCTTATCAGACGAAATGTACTACTCCCTTTAATCATCCGGATAATTTGTACTCCAATAAGGAGACTCTAGCTTTGAAAAGTAGTGCGGGGGCAACTTATACAGATCAGTATATGTTTAGATTAGCTGAGACATATCTTTTAAGGGCAGAAGCTTATTTTATGGATGGTAACCCTGATAAGGCTGCTGCAGATATTAACGTTGTTAGAGCCAGAGCTAATGCGAATCCGGTTGCTGCAGAGGAAGTTAGTTTAGGTTATATTTTGGATGAACGAATGAGGGAATTTGGTGTTGAAGAAAAGCGGCGAATAACTCTCATGCGTACTGGAACGCTTTACGAGCGGGTAAAGAAGTGTAACCCCTATTATACCAATCCGGAAACAAATGGTGACGGGGTAGGAATGTTGGAAAAATATAACCTTTGGCCAATTCCACAGTCTGCTATTGAAGCTAATACCGATGCAGTGCTGCAGCAAAATCCAGGTTATAATTAATTTACTTAAAAAATCACCCTGGACAGCTTCCAATTTTTGCTGTTCAGGGTGTACTCATTTCGTTTCGTAATAGGAGATTTTTTATATTAAAGATTGGGTGTTTTTGATCTTTCGATTGGAAGTTCGGATGCTGATGTGATTAGAGTGCCAGATGGGAGTTGGCGGATGTATTTTAAGGATTCTTCGCATGGAGCATCTACCTTTTGTTATCTGTAGAACCAAGATTTATATAAATGGTCAGAGCGTAGACGAGTGATGTCTACCAAAGGGGAAGGTTCCCATATCTTTAAATGGAAAGGATTTTATTGGATGATTCTTTGCGACGGCCTGGGGTTTAAAACTTTTAGGCAATTGGATTGCGCGACTTGGGTACAGCAACCCGGGGGCCGCTTTTAGCAGATGGAACTGGAATCGGAACTGATGATAGAACTGCAGGATTGTATGGTGATGTGGGTATCTCAAAAAATGGAAGAGCCTGCCTCTATTACTGTATCCATCCCGATAGGTTCGGAGAAGGAAAGAATAACAATGGTATCCAGCAACGTTCATCTATTCAAGTGGTAGAACTTAAAATCAACAAGGAGTGGCTTGTTGCGGATCGTAATGCTCGTACATTAGTAAATATGTCAAAATGAAAAAAGCATGTTACAGTGGCTTATCACATTAAGATAGTGTCTAGACTTAAGCCATGCGAGTTCCATTCAAAAAGTGACTTAAATAAATTATACACGAATGCAATTGAAAGGCCTATAAATTTAATATTTTGTATTGATAGACAATTAGGTGTATTGTTTTTTTCTTTGATGGCATAAAAATATTAGGTCAAGTTGTTTAGTTGAATTACTAACAATTTTTAGTGTAAGTAAACAAAATTAGTAGCTGATGAAACGTTTGATGATATTATTCATGATCTTGCCACAGTTGTGTTTTGCTCAATTGCAAGTTTTCAACCATAATGCCAAGGGAGATGAGTATTTCCCGGTTGTAAGTAAAAAATCGGCGGCAACTATTTTTTATGATGTGGATGATCATAAAGTTGTTGAAACATCCGCACAATTATTGTCTTTAGATATTAGCCGGGTCACAAAAAAAAAGGCTATTGTGGTCTCTTCACAAGAAGACCTAAAAGGAAATGTGATTATAGTTGGAAGTATTGGCAATAACCGTGTCATAGACCAATTAATAAAAGATCGGAAATTAAATGTGGACAGTATTGTGGGTGGATGGGAAAGATATGTTATTCAGGTGATTGAGAAACCTATGAGGGGGGTTAAAAAAGCGTTAGTAATAGCCGGGAGTGATAAAAGAGGAGCAGCTTATGGGATTTTTTCTTTATCGGAAGCTATTGGAGTCTCTCCATGGTATTATTGGGCTGACGTTCCCATCAGAAAGAGCCAGGAGCTTTATGTCGGAACGCAGCCATATATTTCGAAAACTCCATCGGTGAAATTTCGAGGTATATTCTTGAATGATGAGGATTGGGGACTTCATCCATGGGCAGCTAAAAATATAGACAAAGAACTGGCTGATATTGGCCCCAAAACTTATGAAAAGGTTTTTGAGTTGTTATTGCGTTTAAAAGGGAATATACTGGCACCTGCCATGCATGAATGTACCAAAGCCTTTTTTACGGTTCCGGGCAATATGGAAATGGCCAATAATTATGGCATTATGATAACAACCAGCCATTGTGAACCGCTTTTATATAATAATGCGAGTGAATGGGATAAAGAAAAACAAGGCGAGTGGAACTATGTTTCCAATAAGGATGAGATTATTAAAGTGCTTGAAGAGAGGGTTTCGCAAGCCCATAAAAATGAAAATATCTATACCATTGCTTTGCGTGGCATGCATGATGAGGGGATGAAAGGAGGTTCGGATGAGGAGAAACTGCAAACCCTTGATGAAGCCATAAAAGATCAGAGGGCGTTATTGGAAAAATACATAGAAAAACCACTTCAGGAAATTCCACAGATTTTTGTTCCTTATAAAGAGGTTTTGGGGCTTTATGAGAAAGGATTAGAAGTTCCTGAAGACATTACTATAGTATGGCCGGATGATAATTATGGCTATATTAAAAAGTTGAGTAATAGAGAGGAACAACAACGAGATGGGGGATCCGGTGTTTACTACCACATATCCTATCTGGGTTGGCCGAATGATTACCTTTGGCTAAATACAACCTCTCCAGCCTTAATGTTTGCTGAAATGCAAAAGGCATATTCATTGGGAGCTGACGAATACTGGTTGTTGAATGTCGGAGATATAAAACCCGGTGAATTGGGGACGCAACTTTTTCTTGATATGGCCTGGGATTTTGATCGGTTTAGTTTTGAAAATATTAATGATTATCAAGCCGAATTTTTATCATCTATTTTCGGCGATAAATATAGAGAAGAACTTAAATTTATTCTTGATAGATATTATTTTCACGGATTTACCCGTAAGCCAGAATATATGACATGGGACTGGCGATGGAACAGTCTTTTTGCCAAAGAAAGAATAAGAGATACGGATTTTTCCTTCATCCACTACAAAGAAGCAGAAAGCAGACTCAACGATTATTTGACCATCTCCAATATGGCCGATCGGATTCTGTCAGAACTGCCGGAAGAAAAAAAAGCTGCCTTTTTTGAATTGGTATATTACCCTGTTAAGGGGGCTTCTCTGTACAATCATGAAATGTTGATTGCGCAAAAGAATCGTTGGTATGCAAAACAGAAAAGGGCAATAACAAACGAATTGGCTGAAAAAGTGAAACTTTTTCATGACAGTCTTGCCGTTTTAACAGATAAGTATAACAATTTGTTGGATGGAAAATGGTCCGGAATGATGACCGCCCCGGGCTTTCTCCCAGAATTTCAACTTCCTCCTGTAAAAACATTGGAGATCCCTGAAATTTCTGAAATGGGCGTTTGGGTAGAAGGGGATGATTTAGATGCAAGTGTAAATCAATATTTGAAGTTACCAGAATTTTACAGCCATTTTGAGGAGGTTAGTTTTTTTGAAGTGTTCAGCAAAGGAAGTATTCCTGTTAAATGGAAAGCTGTGCCATCACAAAAATGGATAAAAGTGAACCCATCGCAAGGAGAAACCGCTTCACAACAAAGAGTTAATGTCTCCATTGATTGGGATATAGTACCCAAAGGAATGGTAAATGGAACCATAAAAATAACAGATGGTAAAAGTTCAAGAGAAATAGAGGTCAAGGCTGTAAAGCAAAAGTATCCAGATAATTTGTTCGTCGGGAAAAATGGAGCACTGAGCATTAAGCCGTCTGCGTTTCACCGGAAAACAGAAAATGAAGACATATTATTTCAAATAATTGATGGACTTGGTTATGCAAATTCATCCCTTCAATTAGGCCATGCAAAATATGATTCCGGAAATGATTCTTTTGTGGAGTATGATTTTTTTGCAGAGAATGACGGGGAAATAACGATTTATACTTATATGTTACCGCTTTTCCCTAAAGACAGTGCTCATGATACGCGTTATGGTGTCCAGGTTGATGACATGGAACCTGTGGTTCATTCTAATTCCGTAAAAGAGTATTCCAAAGAGTGGGCACAGAATGTTTTGCGAAACAGCGCGATTAATGAAACAAAATTTGTAATTGATAATCCGGGGAAACATACTCTTAAAATTATTTCTATCGATCCTGGAATGATTATTCAGAAAATTGTAATTGATTTTGGTGGGCTGAAAAAAACTTACCTTGGACCACCCGTTCAAAATCTAAGCGAGAAAGAAAGTTTGAAATAATGCTTTCTCAAGTAGAATTTTAACAATTGAATAAATGTTGGGCTGTTCCTAAGAGAGGGCAGCCCTTGCTCTTTTTTGCATGATAAATATATATGATGTTGGATGATGTATGCACCGCAAATTTTTTTAGCATTTCGTAAGGTTCGTCACTTTTTTGTTGAAAAAAAAAAGAGGCTGTCCAAAAAGGCAGCCTCTTTTGAAGATTATTTTTGAGAATGGGAAACTAAATTTAGATAATAATGAAATATCAGAGCATCTATGACTTTTATTTTTATTTAGTCATTTTCAAATACCATTTTGAGTCTTAACTGGGGATTTTACAACTGTACCAGCTCATTCAAATAAACTTCTAAATTTGTATAATTTTCACTTAAGTCGTACTCCCAACCATCAGAAATGAGCATTGGATCCAAGCCGTTGGCTAGCTCCCATTCATCAGGGATTCCATCCCGATCGCTGTCTGTAGGTGGTGGAACAGATTTAAGTTCAGGCCATCCTCCAACATGCGACTGAGTGTCAATTATTCCATTAATGCTTCCATTTCCACCTGTCATAAAGGTCGCAGTTCCTGTTTTAACATCATGGACAATACGAGCATCAACTGTATCGCGCGATATAGAAGCGCCTGCCTTAGCTAAGACCAATTCATAGGCTTCTTGAGCCGAATGTGTGGTAACTGGACCTGGATCTAAAGGTGAATCGAGACGCATATTATTTTTCTCGGTTTCCGAAATGGTGCCGTACTTACTATGGAATTGGTTATAAACACCATAAGTCCAGTTGTCATTTGTGGCAAGCGTTGAGCCAGCCATGTAATTCCCGTCAATATAGAATTTACCCCAGACTCCGGTAGTTGGAAATCCCTCTTCTGTTTCCTTATCAATTGCAATAATTCTAGATGGTTTTGTAGTTGCAGGACCTGGTTTATAATAGCAGTTTACAATATTGACATTCATTGCTTCACCACCATAGCAGCTGTTACCATGCCAGTTGTAAATAACATTATTTCGCAGATCTACCAAGTCGGTAAAAGCGAAGGCATCGCCGTTGGTTTCACCCAACCTGGGGTTGCGACTGTCATGGTGTGCCATTAAGTTGTGATGGAAAGAAGCCTTTTTCCCTCCCCAAATACCTCCGAAGCCATGAGATCCTTTAAAATGTACAGAATTTCGTAAACTTTCGGATATGATACACCACTGCATTGTGAAATTCTCATTTTGGTAAAAAGAGGCACATTCGTCAGTTGACCAACTCATCGAACAATGGTCGATAATGATGTTTTTATGATAACGCCCCCCTAAGGCATCTCCTTCCTGACGTTCGGTGTCTCCCATTCTAAATCTGAGGAAACGAATAATAACATTATCGGCATCCACTGTAACCGGATAATTTCTCAGACAAATGCCATCTCCCGGTGCGGTCTGACCTGCAATGGTAACATCACCGTTTTTAATTTTTAAATTTTCCAATAGTTGAATGGTTCCTGAAACTTCAAAAACAATCGTGCGGGGCCCCTCCTGATTTAAGGCCCATCTCAGGGAACCTTCACTATCGTAATCCTCCAAAGTGGTAACATGATATACTCTACCCCCACGACCACCAGAAGTATAGCAGCCATGTCCTTCCGCATCTGGAAATGCTTTGGTAACACCTACTGGGGACGGGCTGAAATTTAACGATTCAATATCGATGATTTTTAGTTTTTCAGATGAGCTGTTGCCATTGACATCAATTACCTCAACTTTTATTTCTGAGGTGGTTGCATTCATTTCTATCGTTTCGTCAAAAACGAATTCTTTACTATTTTCGAAATTGGTGAACTCCTTAATAAGAGAAGGATTGCCACCATTTGTGCGGATTAATTTTACCTTAGATAAATCAGAGTCACTAGTCACTTTTCCCTTTACCGGAGGTACAAATTGCTTCAAATCAACTACCAATTTATCTCCTGCCGTAAAAGTTATGTTTATTGTATTGTCAGGATTGTCTTCCAAGATATCTTTTTCCTCACTTTGACAACTGAAAAGAAAAAAAACTGATATTAAGAATAATAAATGTTTCATAGTAAAAGGATTTAAGGTGTACTAGGTATTGGTTAATCGAAATCCGGTTATAAAGATTGAATCAAAAGGAATTGGAAACAATTCCTTTTGATTCTTGCAAATTAACATTGAACTATTTACTTCATATTTGGCATCTCTTTCTAAACCTTAGTTCTTGTGGTTTTAATTGAAACACCATAAAAGTTAGTAATACAGAACCGAATGATAATCTCTATATTTTTCCTTTTTATTAAGGAAGAGATTACCACCATCTTGGGTCGCCGGCTCTGTTTTTTACCGTGTTATTAATCAATGTATAATCGTTGTTGTCGGGATCGGCGAAAACAGAATAAATATCGCCTCCCAAGTCCGAGGCTTCGATGGGATAAAGTTCGGTAAAAGTCTCCTCATTGGTTTCCCAGACCAGATCACTGGTTTTATAGTTTTGTGATAGGGATATTAGAGATGCATTGCTTCTCAATCCACGAACTGTAACTTCATCCCCCCAAGCTTTCCCCAATAGACAGTTTTTGATCGTTATACCATCTTCAAATGTTTTTTTATCCAGATCGAAAAAGTATTTTCCTCCGTTAGGGGCGAAACAAGTTGTTACATTTTCTACCGTAAGGGATAATGGTTGCAAGTTGGTTTTTGAAGCACGAACGATGTACCCCTCTACATGCGTAAATGTAGAATTGGTGAGAATTATATTATCAGCACCGGCATTGCCATTATCCAGGTTTATAACGCCATAACCACCAATGGAATCCACTAAGCAATTGTTCATGATGAGGGTTCCGATAGTTGCAGCTGTTTTAACTCGAATGACCCCTCTTTTATAGCGTATTTCACAATTGTTGAAAAGAAGTGAATCTACATGTCCGGATTTTCCAAAATTAAAGACATAAGTAGATCCAAAATCACGATACTTAGCAGGATGATCGGTGAACGTAATATTAGAAAATGAGAATTTGGAAATATTGTCTGCTCCATCACTTGGAAAATCAAAATTGCCATTGACGCGGATGATTGCGTTTCCTTCAAGGCTTAAACCACCTGTTAAAGTAATGGAAGAAGAAAGACGCGCACCGGTAAGCTCATATTCAGTTCCTCCATTTAAAATGATGGTTACCCCTTCGGGATATTCACTTGCCATCTGATCAAAGAAATCCTGAGTTAACAAGGAATATGCGCTTTCGTCATCATATTCCCTAAGATCTACTACATCTCCTTCATAGACTGGGGATGCCACTGTTGAAAAGGCTTGCTTGCCCATATAATTACCCTGATAATAAGCTTTTACGATGTAGTCAGTTTCCTCGGTTAGACCGTCAATTACAACTTCTTTCTGATCTTTTTGAGGTTCTGTTAACACTACACGGGTAACTATAGTATCATTTCGAGACACTACCAAACTGTCATATGAAACTTCAGTCCATGATACCAATGCTTTATTATCTATGACTTTGTTTACCGGATCTAACTTTGTGGGAAAATCAGAAGTGTAAATGGTTTCATGTACAAAATATTCTGATTCCAGTGATTCTCCTACTGCTTTTATTCTTAGAAAATACTTGGTGTCATATTCCAAATTTTCAAATTTATAAAAGTTGGTGTCTGTAACTGCATCCACCGAGATCGACTCGAAAGAATCGACAGAGAGTTCAAGCTGAAAATATTCAACGTTTTTATACTTTTCCCATTCTGCTCTAATCCAGTTACCACCTGTTGTGACATTTTGAATTATAGGTCTAAATAATCGATCGGGAATACCCAAATTGTCATCGTCATCGCAACTGTTGAATGTCCCAAAGAAAACCAATAACAATGCATAAAAAAGTTTTGGTATACTGATTTGGGGTTTAAGATTTCGGGTATTTAGGGGTTTATTTTTCATGATTTTTTGATTTTTAATTTACAACCGAAAAGAAAAAACATAAATCTAAATAATGTTTAAATAAAGGATCAATAAATCAAAATGTAAAAAATGATTTTTAAACCCTTTTAATGTATTTAGTTGACGGTAAATACATGACCATATCCTTCGTTATTTAAATATTGACTGTTTCCTACTGTTGTAGCGGAAATTGGCAACAGATACGGAACTGCCGATAGCCCGGTGTCATCAGTGTAGCCTCTCCAACAACGAATAGTATAACTAGCACTTTCCGAAATTCCCTTCTCTTGATCAACTCTATAAAGGCTTCTTGCCCAACCTTGACGAGCAAAAGCATTTTCATTTCCCTCTTCTTCCAATTCTGCCACATCTACTATATTCTCAGGAATTTCATCGGGGTCGTATTTAGTATTCAGAAAATTAACAATCCCGTTGCTTTTTTGATAATATAAATAATCAGCAAAATTGATATATTGGGTTACTTCGGGATTTGAGACGTCAATATCCAAGGAAGCTTTGCCAATATTGTCCAGTGCTTTCCTGGTTTCCACAATCTTCTTACCGTAAATATTCCATCGCACCAAGTCGAATTTGCGTAAGCATTCTCCGCCAAATTCCCATGCCCGCTCATCAACAATAGCATCAAAGAATTCTTCTTTTGAATTGAGTTGGCTGATGTAGTTTTCAACTTTTGTTGCATGATGTTCTTGATCAAATGCACGTCTTCTCACTCTAGCTAATGCTTCTCTGGCGGTGGCATTAGGACCATCATTCAATTCATTCTCAGCTTCTGCCAACATTAATAATACATCAGAATAGCGCATCAGAGGCCAGTTAATACCCGTTCCTTTGGATGAAGATGCCCCCGGATCATTGGTGAGGTCTAATCGATTCCATTTTCCGATAGCCAGAGAGGTAATGGAGGATACATATTGATCGTTATCATCCTGGTAGTAGATCTTTGAAACAGTGACATCACGGCGCTTATCCTGGTCGTCAAAGGAAAAGTAGTAGGTAGGAGTAAGGTTGACCTGAATGGTTGTTGTTCCTTTTGAGCTGGAGTTAACAACGGTTCCAATGCACCAACCTACATCACCACCATTGGCAGCCAGAAAAGCAACTTCGTAGAGTACATCATCATTGACAGGCTTCTTGAATGTGGACTGATTTTTAAATATAGTCTCAAAATCAGGATTTAATTCTCTGTCTTTTAGTGCTATAAGTTTCTTGCAGTAATCTGCTGCTAACTGGTAATACTCTTTATAGGTACGAGCTGTTTTTACCGTCCCGTTCATGTCGGTGTAAGTTACCGCCAGTGAATCGTTTCCAGCGACGTCGAGATAGTCATCGGCCCTTTTCATGACGCCTTCTTTTGTCATGCCAAAACCAGCACGAAATAAGGCAAGCCTGGCAATCATACCCATTGCAAATTCTCTGTTCATTCTCTCGATACCATCTGAGTATTCATCTGCAAAATACATATCTTCTTCGCAGTTGACCAAATCCTGAATGCAACCGGAATAAATAATATTTTTGTCAGTTTTAGGTACATCGAGCTGCATGCCAGCTTTGGCTGCCTCAGTAAAATAAGGAACATCGCCCCAAAAATTACACAAAAGAAAATAACGGTAAGCTCTAAGGCAGTAGGCCTCACCTAACAACATCTTCATGTCGGGATCTTCATTTATGTTGCTTTTTTTAATCCCCTCGATGCACTGGTTTGCCCGGTCGATGGCCAGATAGTTGTTTTGCCATGCAGAATAAATATCTTTAAAACCGGTTAGTAATCCCCCTTGAAGAGACCATACATCACGTCTGGAGCCATCCGGATTTGCGCCGGGTTGCATCGCTTCTACATCTGTGTTTTGCATCCAAACCGTTGACATGCGGGAGGTGTATGGATCCTGAGCAAACAAGGAATAAACCCCCAATAATGCCTTTTTGGCATCTGTCTTATTAGAGAAAATGTAGTCAGAATCAAATGATGAGGGAGAATTCACATTTAGCTTATCCTCACAGGATGATGAAAGCAAAAGAAGGCAAAACAGAAGTATATTATATTTTTTCATGATTTACACTTTTAAGATTGTTACTATAAAACTATTATAAGCATAATGCACACAATTTCTAATCAAACCTATTTCCTTGGTATTTAAAATTTAATATTCACACCAAAGGTCCAAGACAGACTTTTGGGATAGGATGAATAATCAACCCCCGGTGTAAGTCCGGAAGTAGAAGAACTGCGTACTGGAGAATTGACTTCCGGGTCATAACCCGTATAATTGGTCCAGAGCCATGCATTGTTAATAGTTCCAAACACTCTAAATTGCTTGCATGCAATTAATGAACTTATTCGTTGTGGAAGGGTGTAACCTAATGTAATGTTTTGAAGGCGAAGAAATGATCCATCTTCAATGGCCCATGAATGAGGCAATGTTGTGGAATTTCCAAAAGTGAATGGTGACCACAATGCTTTGGCATTTTCTCCTTCATTCATTTGTCGTAGGGTTTCCAGGTCGGTTACTATTTCACCAGTATTTCGGTCAAGGTAGGTATATCTATTATCGACATGCATCATATCTAACATGTTGGGATAATTAGTGCGATACTGTTGGGTCGATGCTAATTTATTGGCATTGTAAATATCATTCCCGTAAACAAAGTTGAACAGAACAGATAAGTCAATACCTTTGTAAGTGGCATTTAACCCAAAACCTCCGTAAAAGTCAGGATTGGTGTCTCCAATAATGGTTCGGTCATTATCATCGATAACGCCATATCCTTCTTCTCCCGGTGATTGCATATCTTTTAGTTTCAGTGTTCCGGGACGAATACCTATGGCTCCTCCATAGAGTCCTGTTGTTGGGATTCCTTCTTTGAGAATGTATTGTCCGGTGGCTTCGTCGTAACTTTCAAAATCGTTAGTTGTATAATAACCGTCTGTCACCCAGCCATAAATTAAACCGACGGGTTCACCAACCCTTACGCGATAGTCATAATATCCTTTAAGGTCGGTACCTGCCCATCCCGAAGCATATGATTGCTCTTCGATGCCTTCGGCAAGATTTTCAACATTTGTTCTATAAAATCCAATATTAAAATTGGCTGACAATGAAAAATCATGACGTTCAAATATAAAGGCATCCATAGAGAATTCAATTCCTTTATTGGAGGTTTCTCCCACGTTTTCAATGGTGGTTTCGTAACCAGGCGCTACGATTTCACGTTCTATGAGAAGGTCTTCTGCCGAATTCCAATATGCTTCAACGGTTCCAGACATTCGTCCGTTCCATAGACCAAAATCTAAACCTGCATTTCGTGTGATGGTGGTCTCCCACTTGAGGTCTGGATTGGCCAATTGCCGGTTGCGGGCTTCATAATATCCAGTTAATCTGTCACCGATACCATAAGCTTTGGAGGTGTTGATTCTGTATTCCTGTTTATACATTGCGCTTTTAATGCGATTGTTCCCGGCTTCTCCGTAGCTTACCCTCAACTTAAGATGTGATAACCAACTGCTCATTCCCTCCATGAAGGGCTCCTCTGATATTCTCCAAGCCAAAGCTGCGGCAGGAAAAAATCCCCAGTGATTTTTTTCGGGGAACTTGGAAGATCCATCCGCTCTTGCTGTCAATGTTAGCAAATAACGATCACGGTAATTGTATCCGAATCGGCCGAAAAATGATGCCATGTTATCCTCATCATTTACTGCGCTGGATATCTTTATTGTACCATCCGACAGTCCCATATTGGCAAAAATTCGTTCCGGCATAAGGTCTGCACTATAATTGGTGGCATAGATGTAGGAATTACCTCCTTTATTCGTAATAAATTCCTGTCCAATGAGGAAATTAAAACGGTTATTACTGCCTACTTTAAATTTGTAGTTTAGGGTTTGTGCCTGTCTCAGTTTGCGGGCATTCGCCTTTGTCCAGTCAACCAATGGCTCGCCTCCCACATAGGAAGCATTGCTGGTATATTCACCCCAGTAGTTTTGGGTTTCGTCAAAGCCATATCGATAGCCACCATCAATTCGGTAGGTTAAGTTTTCCAATATATCCCAGGTAAGACTACCAGAGAAGTAAAAACTCTTCCGAAATTTGCGCTTCCAATATTGTGAAGCCCTTTCTGAGAGGGTTAGATTGCTCCGAAGCCATTGTTCATACTCATCGTCCGAAAGAGTATTTGGGTTCACTTCAATAAAATCATCCAAGCCGTTCACAGGTCCTTTAGTAACCGCTTCGGAGGTTCTTACTTTGTAGGTGCCGCCTGATGTTCCCGAACCATTAATCGTGGCATCAGACACCCGTGCATTAACATCAAATTTAAGATTATCCAATATTTTATGGGTCAGTTTGAAGTTGACGTTATAGCGTTCGTAATCGTTGTTATCCATAAGGCCGCCATCGTAATTCCATGTGCTGCTGAGGGCGTATTTGGTTTTTTCGTTGCCTCCTGTTACGGACAGATTATGCTGTTGAGATATCACATCAGCCCCAAACATGTCGTCCTGCCAGTCGGAACCCTTTTGATATTTATATAGTTCCAGGTCATCATACACGCCAAATTTATTTTGAAAACCATTTAAGTAGTCTTCACCTCGAATGGCAGCCAATTCATAATTGAGCATTGTATACTCATATGAATCAAGGACATCAAGTCGTCTTGCCAAGCGTTTGGTTTGAATGAAACCATTGTACGAAACATCTGTCTTTCCTCCTTTGGCACTTTTGGTGGTGATGATGACAACTCCGTTAGCTCCCTGAGATCCATAAATGGCTGTCGAGGAAGCATCTTTCAACACATCAATGCTTTCAATATCTCCAGGTGCAACATCGTTTATACTTGAGACAGGAAATCCGTCAACAATATATAGTGGACTGTTATCACCGGTGATAGATCCTCCTCCTCTCACCCGAACAATCATTTCGGCATCGGGAGAGCCATCCGCCGTTGTTATATGTACTCCGGCCAAACGACCAGACAAAGCCTGAGATACATTGGTAACCGGCATTTGTGATATGGTTTTTCCTGACACCGAGGCTACCGATCCTGTAAGGTCTCGTTTGGTAATGGTGCTGTAACCTATTGCTACCACCTCATCCAGTCCAATCACACTCTCTTCCATGGTGATGTTAATTTGTGTCCGATTTTGGACAGCAACTTCCTGGGTCTCCATTCCTATAAAGGTAAATACCAAAACAGCATCCCCAGGCACTTGAAATGAATAGTTACCATCTACATCGGTAATGGTTCCTGTGGTGGTACCCTTTATGGTTATGGTAACTCCAGGGAGTGGTTCTCCTAGCTTATCGGTAACCACACCTCTGATCATTCGTTCTTGTTGACCAAAGGCAGCCAGTGTAAAAACTGACGTAAGCATTAGAATGTAAAATCTTAGAAACTCAATCTTTCGCATAATAAAATCTGATTTAATGTTTTAAATTAGATAGTTTTAAAAGACAGATATTGAAATAATTCGTATGGTAAAAACTGTTAAATATCCGTTTAAGCGTTTACAATTATATTTGAAAAAAAACCGTTTTTATGGAAAAAATTGTTTTAAAATGTGTATTTATTGATGTGCGGTTTGGGAGATAAAACTTTAAGATATTGGAGTAAAGATTGGTGTATGTGGAGAAAATCTATGAATGGGGCTTCTGTTTCTTGTATTAGGATTACTTTTATTTGACCGCATCGAGTTTGGCTGGGAATTGATCGCTGAGCCCTCAGCCAATGCCTGTTTTTTTAATTTTTATTGTTGTTTTGAATACTTTCGGGTTATTTTTTGCATCTTCTTCAATAGAGAAGCTTTAGGTAAAGTGCATTTTTTATAGGAGTTTTCTCCATGAAACGTCTGATATTTCTACCCGGTGCTGGTCTTGTGGAGGTGGATTGTAAGCTTCCCTTTTTTAGGACAATGCTAAAGTAGAATTTTTCTTTTTTTCGAAACCAATTTCTAAAAGCTTTTAGGGAATTTTCAGTTTCTGTCAAGGATATATAAACGGCTTCGTTCCTCAGCCGCCCTTGACAGAACCACCTTGCTCACTGAATATGCATTTAGAATTTTGGTTTCAAAAAAAGAAAAATGTCTATTTTAGAGCTGCCCTATAAAGGGTAAGTCTACAATAAGCAAGCATGAATAATTATAAGCAAGAGATTTTAGACAAGATTTGTTTCACGGAACTTGTTTATGACAGAATTAATAAGAAACTGAATGTCAACCTATCTAAAGGAGAAATTGAAGAACTGATTTTTGCAATTATTCAGGAAACAGACGAATCTGAATTTAAAAAAACAGGTAAAAATATTTACATTTCAAATAGAGAAAGGAATACTCGACTAACAATTAATTCCTATACGAACAGGATAATTACAGCCGATAAATTGAACAAGAAAACAACGAACCGCTAACAATAAAAATACGTAATGCGGGGTGATTTAGTAAATTTGAACATTTAAGCATTAAATAACAGTGCAGCAGTTTGATAGTGCAGTGCTTTTTAAATTCTGTAGCTTATATTGGATTTTACGCGTTTGTCTATTCTATTAATTTGTTGTGATTTGTTGTCTTAATTGCTCAACAACCTGTTTCACTTCTGCGGCATTCGGATAAAGAGTTAATGTCTCTTCACCAAAGCTTAAGGCTTTTTCGCCATCATTATTATCCAGATAAAATTTTAGAAGTTCCAATCGACTGTTTAAGTCGTTTACAACTTGTATTTCATATTTAAGATATTCTTCCGCTTTTTGTTTATCCTTCATAAAGTCATACATCATGGCAATGTTATGATTGACTCTGGGCCTGTCTGGTGCCAGATCTCTGGCTTTCAGAAGTGCGTTTAAGGATTCATCGTATCGGCCTATTTCCGTGAGAAGTAGTCCCAGAGAATAATAGGCCTCAGCATCATTGGGTTCTGTTTTCAGATATTCCCGAAACAGTTGTTCAGCCTTTTCATTTTGTCCTTTCCGATTATATAAATAAGCCAGATTGAGCTTAATAAATGTCAACTGGTTATCCTGTTCAAGGGCCGCTTTATAATATTTTTCGGCATTGTTTAGGTCATTCAGGTTGTAATAAAAGTTGGCCAGATTAAATTTTCCCACAGGGAAATCACTATTGTAGAGTAGTACTTTTTTATACTCTTTCAGTGTCTTCTGATAAGCTTTTTTGTATTTGGCCGGGATGCTGTTTTCTCCTGTTTGCATTAATTTTTGCACCGCCTCGGTCCTTACTGCTTTGGTTGCATCGGAAAGTCCGTCCAATAGCCTATCGATATTCTTGCCGGTTGGTTGAAGAATGGTTCGAATGGCAGAAAGTCGGATGGCAGGCTCGGAATGTTTCAGATAGATATCTAAAATGGTTTCGAGCGTATCGGGGAAATAACGTCCCAGATTTTCCAATGCCAGGCATCGGATGTTTGGCGGGAATAACTCGTCTGCCACCATGTTTTTTAGTTCGGTTGCAGCCTCTGCTTTGCCATTTTGAGCATCCGCAAAAGCTTCTGAATAATGGCGTCTTCTTCGTTCGCCAAACCATTTGGTGATGTGTTGGTCCGACCACTCATTGCTTTTGTCGGTGTGGCACTGGTTGCAGGCGTTAGGAGTTCCGTGTTTAATAGAGAGATCCGGACGGGGAATGCGGAAGCTATGGTCGCGTCGATAATCGACCCCCATATAATACCTTCCGTGCATATGACAGTTGATGCATTCGGTTCCTGAACCAACATTATATTTTACCCCAGATTCGGAAATGACGGAGTACCCTTCTTCTCCGGGATATTTATGGTGATGGTGTTCATAGGTGTCATAAATATCACTGCGGTGGCATTGCGTACATAACCGGTTGTCATCGTATAAGCGTTCTCCGCTGTGTACGTTGTGACAATCGTTGCATTGCACTTCTCTGTTTTTTCCAAACATTTTACTCTGAAGAAATGAAGCATATACATAGTCTTCATCTTTGATTTGACCGTCAATAAACCAGCTTGGTTCTTCCGGTAAATTGGGGACGGAATGATCATAGATACTTGCGGTGGAATGGTCAAAATCGCCCAGAGAGGATTTTCTGGAATGGCAACGCACACAATTATCCACATACTGGACATTGTTAATGCCACTGGTTTTTACTACCAATCCATAGTTGTGGATGTTTTCTCTGGAATATTCCGGCAGGTTGGCCCATTCTACATGTTTGGAACCGGGGCCATGACAGGCCTCGCAGCTCACATCAATTTCCGAGTAGGTGGTGTGGTAAGTGTCGGTATTAAGGTCATATCCTTTTACAAGATTGGTGGAATGGCATTCGGCGCACATGCTGTTCCAGTTTTGGGCTTGGTTGGTCCAATGCAACCAGTTATTGTGATCAATAACTTCATTTTTGTAGATGGAATCAGCCATGTGATACCAAGTGCTATCGAGGGTATTCCAGGTAAGTGGCAGAGTCTGCAAACGTCCGCCGTCAAATTCGACCAGATATTGTTGAAGCGGCGTAAAGCCAAAAACATATTTTACCTCAAATTCGTGCATTAGGCCATCTTCTCCATCGGTATAGACAAAAAAACGATCATCCTTTTTGTACATCTTGTGGATTCTTCCACGGCTTTTCAGGGTGACACCAGAAAAATTCCCCAGTACAGTGGAGTCGCTGGCCACATCCATAGCTTTGTCGTGATGCGAGCCTACCCAGTCGTTATATTCACCCAGGTGACATTCCTTACAGCTTTCTTTACCGACAAAGCGAGCTTCCTGCTGTATGGGGAGATAAACCGGAGCGCTAAAGGCATATTTCAATAACAGATAGGCAGGAAGCAAAAAAACAAGGATGATTCCCAACAGACGTGCCGTTTTTTTATAGGATGAGAGATCCATATTAAATGTACTTAACTTGTGATTGATGGTATTTATTGCGCCTTTGAGGGTTGTTGATGTCGATCAGGATACGGTTGTTTTGGAATGCAATAGGGAAGAAATCCAGAGGGCGGGTTGCTGGTGGTGACAATACCTCCCCATTGGTGCTGAAGGCCGATGCATGACATGGGCATTCAAAAGATTGTTTCAAGGTATTATAGCCAATGGTGCATCCCAGATGTGTGCATCTGGATGAGAGTGCCATAAAGCCCCCATCCGGGAGTCGGTGTAAGTACAGTCTTTGAGTTCCAAATGGATATATTTTCCCCTTATCAAAAGAGGATACTTCTCCTGCATCAAAATAGTTATCTACGTTTTTAATCTGTTTCCGGGGCTTGAGAAGACGAAACAGAATATAGATAAACTGGAAAGAAACAAGAGCGTATAAAAACTTTCTGAAAAAATTTCGACGATTGATTTGTATTGGTTTCATTATTGCCTTTTATCTGCTTTATGCCGGATCTTTTATTTATATCTTGAAAATAATGACTAGTCAGAATATTAGTTGCATCCCTTCTGCTCTCAGGAAACTCCCAATCAACATCATGGTAATATATGCCACAAGAATGATGGTTACCCAGCCGATTATCATTTCAATGCGCGATGCTGCAATCTTTTTACCCAGAAAAATCATAAAACAACAGACCGGTAACCAATACAAAATGGTTGGGATTACCCCTGTGCTGATAATTATTGGCCAGGCTTCCAGCCAATGGGTAAAATCAAATACTTTATCTGACAAGATGATGAAGACAAAGGTAAAGATGAACGAAAAAAGCCCTGATGTGAGGGTGATTTTTATCCCTTTTTCAGAGTAAAACCATTGTCCCGGTTTTAATTGTTGATAATTGAAAAAGGGAATAGCCGCAAAAAATGTGACGACAGACAATGGTATGATAAATGATGAAAAAAGAGGATGTACATGCATCAGTAATTCTTGAAAACCCATAAAATACCAAGGAGCCCGACTGGGATTGGGACTGACCGCCGGTTTGGCTTTATCTTGAAGGGGAGCATCTACGAACATGGAAAAAAGCAGCAGTATCATAAGAATGCCAAGGGCAACTACCGCTTCTTTATAGATGAGGTTTGGATGAACCGGTACCTTTGTTGTCCTTTCAGCCTCCGGAAGGGCTATCCCGCCTGCCTTTCGTACCAGCCAAAAATGAATGGTCATCAAGAAGACCATGAGGAGAGGAAGGAGTCCTGTGTGGAAATGATAAAACCTTAGCAAGGTGCCTTCACCAACGCTGGTGCCATCCCTGATTATATTGGCCAAGCCCTTTCCAATCAGAGGTATATAGCTTAATAGATTGGTCATAATGGTAACTGCCCAGTACGAAAGTTGATCCCAGGGTAATAGGTAGCCGGTAAAGTTGGAACTTACGACCAAAAACATCAATAGCAACCCGTAAATCCAATTTTTACGTCGCTCAAAAAATAGGGACTGCGAATAAAAGACTCTTATCAGATGAAGAAAAACTACAACTACCAGCAACATAGCACTCCAGTAATGGAGGTTGCGAAGCAGATTGCCAAAAATAATTTCATTTTTCAAAGTGAGGATGGAATCATAAGCCTGATCTGCAGAGGGAACATAGACAAACCGGAGCAGCATGCCGGTTATGAACAAGATAAAGAACAACAAAGCTGCAATACCGCCTAATCCAAAGGTCCGGGTAATAGCAATAGCCCTGCTGTCAATTTTGTTAGGATGAAGGTGAAGTATGAATTTTTTTATGGCCTTGCTGGTTGATGAATCCCCCCTCATGATGATTTGAAAATTTTAAGAATCATACGATTATGCAAAAATATAAAAAAGCGTTTCCAAATTGATATGAATAAGGGTTCAATCTCCTGCTGAAGGCTTAATTATAATGAATATAAACCAAGAGGTCTGGTGAACTTAACTTGGTGGCATCAAGCTATTTGCCTCATTCGCAACTATAAAATTCCTTTATCTTTTAAAACTTCTATATCATTTGGTGTGTCGATGGACCAGCTTTCCAGGTCGGTTTTTCTTGTGGTAATGATGTATCCGTTTTCCAACCATCTGAGTTGTTCTAACGATTCTGCGGTTTCCAAAGGGGTCTGATGGAGCAAGGTTATTTCCCGGAGAATGTCGCTTCTGTAAGCATACAATCCAATGTGAATAAAATAGTTGTGATGGATGTGCCACACTTCCTCGGGGGTGTTTCTCAGATATGGGATGGGAGAACGACTAAAATATAAGGCGTTGGCATCTTTGTTTAATACCACTTTGGGTTTGTTGGGGTCAAAGAGTTCCCGATGGTTTTTGAGCGGTTTTACCAATGTGGCAATTTCTGTATCGGCATTGTGGAAACAGGACGTTAGTTTTTCTATTTGTTTCGGATTGATAAAGGGTTCGTCCCCTTGAATGTTGACGACAACTTTATAATCGTGTCCATGCATCGCTTCTGTTTTATCAAGGGCTTCTTTGCATCGGTCGGTACCGCTTCTATGGGTGTCGGCGGTCATAACGCATTGTCCGCCGAAGCGGGTCACTGCATTCATTATTCTTTGGTCATCCGTGGCTACCACGACCTGCTTTAAAGCTTTTGATGCTTGTTCATAGACCCTTTGAATCATGGGTTTGCCGCCAATATCTGCCAGCGGTTTTCCAGGAAATCGGGTGGAGGCATATCTTGCAGGAATAATTCCCAGTATTTCTTCAGTTTTCATATCGTGCTTTAATTGATTCCTTTTAGGATGGATTTATCAGGGTCTAAAATTATAAAGATGATTTTGTTTTAGAAAATACTAATTTATGGAATTACAAAATGGAAAAACGGACAAAGAATAGTAACTTTGTCAGGTAGTACTGAAAAAATAGCAGTTTATCATGATCAATATACAACAAATTAAACAGCGATTTGGAATAATCGGCAACTCAGAAGCTCTGAACAGGGCTATTGATGTTGCCGTTCAGGTGGCCCCTACCGATTTGTCGGTATTGATTACCGGGGAAAGCGGTACCGGAAAAGAGGTGTTTCCCCAGATTATCCATCAACATAGTGCTCGGAAACATGGCACTTATGTGGCGGTAAACTGTGGGGCTATTCCCGAAGGAACCATTGACTCGGAACTGTTTGGCCACGAAAAGGGGGCCTTTACCGGTGCTTATTCCGACCGGAAGGGATATTTTGAAGAAGCCAATGAAGGGACCATTTTTTTGGATGAGATAGGTGAATTGCCTTTGGCCACCCAAGTGCGATTGTTGAGGGTGCTTGAAACCGGTGAATTTATGCGTGTCGGATCCTCACGAATACAAAAAACCAACGTCAGGGTGGTGGCGGCCACCAACGTTAATTTGGAGAAAGCGATCAAAGAAGGAAAATTTAGGGAAGACCTGTTTTATCGTCTTAATAGTGTTCCCATTAAGATTCCACCCTTGCGCGAGCGTGTCGAAGATATTTATTTACTTTTCAGGAAATTTGCATCCGACTTTGCCGATCGATACCGCATGCCGGCAGTAAAACTTGATTCGGGTGCACGCGAAATACTGGAGAGATATCGATGGCCCGGGAATATTCGGCAATTGAAAAATATTACCGAGCAAATATCCATCATTGAGCAGGAAAGGGTTTTGACGGCCGGTGATCTGGAAAAATACCTTCCTTTTCACTCGGGGGATAACCTTCCGGCTCTGGTTGGAAATAATGAAAATCATTTGGGCGGTGCAGACTTTGCCAATGAAAGGGAAATCTTGTATAAGGTGTTGTTCGATATGAAGCGGGATATGAATGACCTGAAAAAGCTGGTATTGGAAATCCTTCAACATGGAAGTGAAGTTAACTTGAAAGATGAAAATGCAGAAATTATTCAAAATCTTTATCACGACGCTGCTCAGGATTTAAGTAATGCCCGACTGATTAAGAACGGGCCGGTTGTTTCTTTTAAAGGACACCCGCAAAATGATCCGTCTCGTCAACATCCGGAGCATCATAATATTGAGGACACGGAAGAATTTGTGGAAGAATCGCTTTCTTTGGAGGAGAAGGAAGTGGAGCTGATCAAAAAAGCTTTGGAAAAGCATGGCGGAAGACGGAAACAGGCTGCCAAAGAACTTGGTATTTCTGAACGCACTCTCTATCGTAAAATCAAAGAGCACAATATTGAAGGATAAAAGTTTATGCGTAAAACGGTATTGAATATTAAAAAAACAGGTATGGGGTTTGGCTGGATTAAACAATTAAAGGCTGCGATAGTGAGAAGCTGGGGGGCCATATTTGTGATTCTTTTTGTTCAGGGGTGTGCTATTCAGATGACTTTTGATGGTGCTTCCATCCCGGAAAATGTTCGCACGGCGTCGGTGCAGATCTTTGACAACCGAGCCGCCTACATTAATCCTGTTCTCAGTCAGACGCTCACCGAAGCATTGAAAGATCGGGTTATTAACGGTTCCCGGCTCACCTTGGCCGATGGAACCGGCGATGTGGATTTTTCGGGTGAGATTACCGGTTATGAAACTTCGCCACTGGCTATTCAAGCCGATGCCGTCTCGGCTGAAACCCGGCTGACCGTGAGAATTAATGTCAGGTACGAGAATTTTAAAGATCCTGAAAAAAGTTGGGAGTCTTCATTCTCGGCCTATCGGGACTTCCCGAGCGAACAAAATATTACTGCCATAGAAGATGAATTGGTCAGTGAAATAGTGGAGGAACTTACCGAAAATATTTTTAATAAAGCATTTGCCGATTGGTAAAAAAGATGTTTCTATGGCCCGAATGCGACTGATTGACCTGCTGTCTGATCCCGGTAAACTGGATGATCAAACCCTGGTAATGCTGAAAGAGGTATTGGAAACTTATCCCTTTTTCCAGGCAGGCAGGATGTTATGGATCAAGAATCTTCATGTGTTGGATCATATCCGGTTCAATAGTGAACTAAAATTGGCAGCGGCTTACATCCCTGATCGGTCAAAACTATTTTTCCTGATCAATGATATGCCCGTGGCTGCCCCGGCGGAACCCGCGCCCCAGCCAGTAGATGTGGAAGCCGTGCCGGAGGATATGATTAATTCGGGCCAGGATCAGCCTCAAGAGATTGACGTTCGTGTGCCGGAGGAAGATCAATCTGCCCCGGACAGTCTCCTGACGGAAAAGGAGGAGGAAACGGTTGATGGCAGGGTGGATGATCCCGCACAAAAAACCGGGGATGATGCCAATTATTTCAATGTGGATGATATCATTATTTCCGCTACGGGGGAAGAAATTAGTCTGTCCGAATTGTCGGGCAATCCCTTTGATGATGGCTCCGAGGATGCGGGAAATGAGTCTGTGGAAGAGGCATCCCATGATTTGATACTACCTGCTGCCGACCTGCTGGATTATGAAAGAGACATTAGCTCAAAAGGGTTCTCTGTTGAATATGATTTGTCGCAACCCCCGGTCGTTGATTTTAATGAAAGTCGATCCTTTTCCGAATGGCTTTATCTATTAAGGCATCAACCTATTCATCAAGAACCGACGGCACAACCCGAAGAGCGTGACGCGGCGGAAAAACCAAAACAGCGCAACAAAATGAATCTGATAGATAATTTCCTCAATAATGCCGGTAGTCAGAAACGCATTGTGCCGGGGGATGATTCCTCTCTGTCGGATCAGGATTTTTCGGTTAAAAGCCTTCAGGAAAGCGACGATTTGATGACCGAGACTCTTGCAAATATTCACATCAAACAGGGACGTTATCAAAAAGCGATTGAGATATTCGAACGATTGCGTTTGAAATATCCCGAAAAAAGTGTTTACTTTGCAGACCGTATAAAAGAAATGGAAGATCTTATTAATAATCAGTAATTAAGAGAATATGTATCAATTTATTTCAGTTTTGGTGATTTTGATTAGTATATTATTGATACTGATAGTTTTGGTTCAAAATTCCAAAGGTGGCGGATTGGCTTCTAACTTTTCTGCTTCCAACCAGGTTATGGGGGTTCGTAAAACCGCCGATTTTTTGGAAAAAGCAACTTGGACGCTGGCCGGCGGACTTTTGGTATTGTCATTGGTGGCAGTTATGTTTTTGCCCAATGGCACAGGACGAGCAGGATCAGCAATTGATGAAGAAATTCAGAATATGAATTTACCGACTCAGGAACTGCCGAACTTCGGAATTGGAGAGGGAACAACGACCGAAACCGAAGGTTCGTCGCAAGATAGCTTGTAGGAAAAAACGATTTTGACAGAATGATGACAGAGTGTCAGCGTAGGCTGACACTTTTTTTTTGCCCTATGGCGAAATAGCTGGAAGGGTGGCGGCGAGGCTTGTTGTGTTTCAAATGAGCCTTTTGCAACCATTTATTGGCTACTTGGAAGGATAGTCCGGCTGAAAAAATGTCTTTCTTTTCGGCAGGCAGACTGAGACGAACCTTTGGCACAGTTTGTGATTAAAAGCAGGGCGGAATAATTAATTTGTTTAACGTCTAAATGAATATAGAAATGTCAACGTTGAAAGGAAAAATTCTTGCCGGTAAGGTTTTGGTAAAACCACAGGCAGCCGAAGAAAAAACTTCAAGTGGTATTATCATCCCCGATTCAGCCAAAGAAAAACCCCTAAAAGGTGAAGTGGTTTTAATCGGTGCCGACAAAAAAGATGAACCCATGGAAGTTAAAGCCGGAGACGTGGTTTTGTATGGTAAATACGCCGGAACTGAATTGAACATTGATGGTGAGGATTATTTGCTCATCTCACAGAGTGACATTCTTTACATCGCTTAAACTAAAATTAAAAAACGAACAAAATTTTTAGACTATGGCTAAAGAGATAAAATTTGATATTGATGCCCGTGAACGGCTTCAGAAAGGGATCGATCAGCTTGCCAATGCTGTAAAAGTGACATTAGGACCTAAAGGTCGTAACGTTGTTATCGATAAAAAATTTGGTGCACCTCAAATCACGAAAGATGGTGTTTCTGTTGCCAAAGAAGTTGAGTTGAACGAACCATACGCCAATCTTGGTGCTCAAATGGTAAAAGAAGTAGCCTCCAAAACCGGAGACGATGCCGGTGATGGGACCACAACCGCTACAGTGCTTGCTCAATCGATTGTTAAGGTAGGACTGAAAAATGTGACTGCCGGTGCCAACCCCATGGATTTGAAACGTGGTATTGATTTAGCTGTTGCTAAAGTGGTTGAAAGCATTCGCAGCCAGGCTAAGGTGATTGGTGCTGATAACAGTAAAATTGAACAGGTAGCCCGCATCTCTGCCAACAATGATGAGGAAATTGGTCGTCTCATAGCTCAGGCTATGGAAAAAGTGGGGCACGAAGGAGTTATTACGGTTGAAGAAGCCAAAGGTATCGAAACTACCGTTGAAGTGGTTGAAGGAATGCAATTCGACCGGGGCTATATCTCTCCCTATTTTGTTACCAACACTGAAAAAATGCAGGCCGAATTGGACAATCCTTACATCCTGATCCATGACAAAAAGATCAGTACTATGAAGGATTTGCTGCCGGTATTGGAACAAACTGCTCAATCCGGTCGTCCGCTGCTTATCGTAGCTGAAGATGTTGATGGTGAAGCTTTGGCTACTTTGGTGGTTAACCGTCTGAGAGGCTCCTTGAAGGTGGCTGCCGTTAAAGCACCCGGATTTGGGGACCGTCGTAAAGAAATGCTTCAGGACTTGGCTGTCTTGACCGGAGGTACCGTTATTTCAGAAGAAACCGGGTTGAAGCTGGAAAATGCTACCATGGAAATGCTGGGTCAAGCCGAAAAAGTAACCATCGACAAAGAAAATACGACCGTTGTGAATGGTGCCGGCGATAAAGCAGCCATCGATCAGCGTGCTCAGCAAATCAAAGCTCAAATTGCCAATACCACTTCCGATTACGACAAAGAGAAACTGCAAGAACGTTTGGCCAAACTGGCCGGTGGTGTTGCTGTTCTTTACGTTGGTGCTGCTACTGAAGTGGAAATGAAAGAAAAGAAAGACCGCGTAGACGATGCTTTGAGCGCTACTCGTGCTGCTGTGGAAGAAGGTATTGTCCCCGGTGGTGGCGTTGCCTACATTCGTGCTATCGAAGGTCTTGAAAACATGAAAGGTGAAAATGAAGACCAAACCACCGGTATCGAAATCGTAAAACGTGCCATCGAAGAACCTTTGCGTCAAATTGTCGCTAACGCCGGTAAAGAAGGTGCTGTTATTGTTCAGAAAGTTAAAGAAGGTAAAGATGCTTTCGGATACAATGCTCGCATTGATGAATATCAAGACTTCTTTGAATCAGGTGTTATCGATCCCGCTAAAGTGACTCGTGTTGCTTTGGAAAATGCTGCTTCAATCGCGGGTATGTTCCTTACTACCGAATGTGTATTGGTTGAAGAAAAAGAAGAACAACCGGCAGCTCCTGCCAACCCCGGAATGGGCGGCGGAATGCCCGGCATGATGTAATCGGTTAATCGATCATCATTTAATCTTAAAAAAAAAGGGTGTCTGATCAGACACCCTTTTTTAGTATTTCATAATGCTCTTTAAACCACCCGACAAATTCTTTTAATCCCTCAGGGAGTTTTGTTTGCGGTCGATATCCAATCATCTTTTGAGCTTTTTCGATGTCGGCGCAGGTAACGTCCACATCGCCCGGCTGCATGGGCAACCGTTCAATTTTGGGTGAAATAGCCGTTGCCAGACTGATTTCTTTTACCAGATCGTTTAAGGAAACCGGTTGATTATTTCCCAGATTCAGCACTTCAAATACCGATTCGTGAGTCAGAAGGTAATTGATAACCCCAATAATTCCGCTGACAGTGTCGGATACATAGGTGTAGTCACGAGCGGTGGTGCCATCACCAAACAATGTGAGCGGTCGACCCTCCAACATCATTCGGGTGAATTTATGTATGGCCAGATCCGGCCGTTGACCCGGACCATAAACCGTAAAGAATCGCATGTTGATGATATCAAAACCGGAAAGATGGTGCCAGGTATGATTGAGCAGTTCGCAAGATTTTTTTGAAAAAGCATAAGGAGAGATGGGGTGGTCCACATTGATGTTTTCGTTCCATGGCCTTTGGGGATTGTTGCCATAAACCGAAGAAGAGCTGGCAAATGCCAGTTTACGAATGTGGGCAGTTTTCATGGCATCTAATACCACCCTCGTAGCCGTTATGTTGTTTTCAATATAACTCTGTGGATCAGCGATGCTTGGTCGTACACCTGCTTTCCCTGCCAAATGAACGACGATATCCGCACCATTAGAAAAGATGTCTTTGACCGACGACTCATCTCTCAGGTCTTTTTCATAAAAAGTGAAATTTTCATAATCCAGACATTTTTGGAGATTGAGCCGTTTGATGTCCAGGCTGTAAAAGGGATCAAAATTATCAATGCCTATTACTTTATGACCTTCATGGAGAAGGGTTGCGGACAAGTGAGACCCGATAAATCCGGCGCAGCCGGTTACGATGATTGTATTCATGAGTTATTTTTTTGCTGTTTTAAGTGTTGGGGTGTTCTGTCTGAAGATAATTTTCTGCCATTGTTTCGAACCGCTAAATGCCAATTGTGCACACAAAGAAAATAAGACCCATATTGCAGAATTAACCTAAAAAACATACCGAACTCCCCTTGCAGCGAACAATGGATTATTATGATAGGCAAAGTAATAAAAATTACCATGTGTCGCAAAGAAAGAATAAGGTATTTGTCAGAATTAGAATAGATGAAGCAAACAATTCAGAAAAGGGTTTTGTTTCATCCGTATAAATTATATCTAAGTTATTGGTCGAATGGAACTCACATGGCTTGGCCAAATTTATACATGTACTTTTGTGGCAAAAGTCGCCATGCTCGTTTCATCCGTATAAAAATGGGTTAATCCATTGGTCGGATGGAACTCGCAAGAACTAATCATGCTCTTGTGTGAGGCATACTTTATCATGGATCGTTTCATTTCAAAAGTTTTTTGTCTTCATCAATTTATGGATGTATCGTTTTATTTTTATGAAAAAAATTGTCTTTATATTGGTCTGATGAAGCTCACATGATTTACCTGAATTTTATATATGTTCTTTTTTGGTTCGGATCGACACAGCAAAGGTTTAGGATTTCTTTCTGCATGCTGCAGCGGCTCGTCTAACGTTTAAGATTTGTTCCTGCACACTGCAGCGAGTCAGCTAACGTTTAAGATTTGTTCCTGCACGCTGCAG